>JAGWBT010000022.1:2086-28223 GCA_021295755.1 Candidatus Poribacteria bacterium | reverse complement strand
TGTACCCCTGAGCAGACATACAGCGCGTCGGGCTGGATGTTTCGTCCTTGAAGTTGATCCCATAGTTCGAGGAATCCATCCACATAAGATACGCTTCTCAGGTAGTATCCATCGCTGCTGGTGTTGTATACCCGACGACCTTCCGATTCTAAGCGTTCAAGGACCGCCTCCCTCTCCTCAGCGGTCTCCACGAGATTAACCTCCGCCCCAAATAGGTGGCTCAGCAGCAAGTTTCCGTTCACTGGCTCGGCGTGAGCGTCCTTCCTGCCTACCATAACCGCTTTCAACCCCAATCGCGCCGCAACCGCCGCCGTCAACCGCGACTGATTGGACTGGGACGCGGCACCGTGTAGCAGGACATCGTATCTGCCCTCCACCGCGGGCGCAACGGAATACTCGAACTCTCGGACTTTATTTCCGCCAAATGCCATCCCACTAGGATGCGTGGACCATCTAAGGTTTTGGATAAGCGCGGACAGTCAAGCAGCGGTGTTGGCAGGTCTGCCAAATACAACCTCGGCAGCCGGTCGAGACGCGCTCGCAGTTCGTCAGCATTAACAACGGTTTTGATATTCGACATAGGAACTCCCCTTCAAAAAGATGTATAGAATTGATGTTTCAATCGTCCGCACGTCCCGCGACGAGAGGCACATCTTCAAATACCGGCTCCACCCGCTCACGCCTGATGAACAACTCACGTATATCTGCCGTTATCGCATATAGCGCGGGCATGACAAACAGCGTCAGCAGGGTCGCTGCGAAGAGACCGAAGATAATTGTGTACGCTATTGGCATCCAGATTGGGGATTTACCGCCCAAACCGATTGCCATTGGAATTAAGCCGCAGATTGTGGTGACAGAGGTCAAGATAATGGGACGTAATCGAACGCTTCCGCCTTTTAAGATTGCCCGCCACTTGTTATAACCGCGTGCCCGGTACTGGTTTATGAAGTCTATCATCACGATGGAGTCGTTGACAACGATTCCCGCCAGTGCAACGGTGCCGAACAGCGCGACCATGCTCAACGGTGCGCCGATGATTAACAATCCAATCATTGATCCCATGAAACCAAACGGCACGGCAAAGAGGATAATGACCGGCTGGATAAACGACTTGAACTGTGCGCCCAATATAACGTACATGACCAAAATTCCAACGACAAACAGCCTGCCTAGTTGACCAAATGATTCATTGATCTCGTCGAAAACACCTCGGAAATCGAGACGATAACCGGGATAAAGCGATTCAATATCCTTAAAAGCCTGAATCAACACTTGGTTGACCGCGAAGGCGCTGGTTTTATTGCTGTCCACAGCGGCGGTGACAGTAATTGCCCGTTCATTCTCAAATCGACGAATTTCCGAATACCCACCCTCTTCATGGGCTTCAGCTACATCTCTGAGTGGCACCATGGTTCCGTTCGGCACCGGAATCAGCAGCTCCTCAAGGCTGGCGATTGATTGCAAATCATCAGAATTGTATTTCACAATGACATCGACCGACTCATCGGCGTCGCGATAGGTTGTCGTTATATTTCCTTCGAGGGCGTTGCGGACGTTGTAAGCGATTTGAAAGATATTCAAGCCGTACTGATGTGCCCTATCTTCCTTAACACGCAGACGGATCTCCGATTTTCCTGTCACAAAATCGTCCCGTATGTCGTAAACGCCATCTATCTGATGCAATTTTTCTTTGAGTGAATTGGCGATTTTGTCTAACGGCTCGAACTGTTCCCCTTTCACTTTCACCTCTACATCTGCCCCCTGTGGCGGTCCCCCGGCTTGCTTCTCAAATGTGAGTTTTTCAATACCGCTGATTGCCTCGATCTTCCCCCGGAGACCTGCAATAATCTCATCTGTACTGCGTACCCTTTGATCCTTTGGTACCAGTTCAACAAGCACTTCGCCGACGTTAGAACGGATGCTTGAGCCTCCCAGCAGGGAGGTCGGTGTGACCAAGCCGATATTTGTGACGACAGCGATGCGTTCATCAGACGGGAGAGACATGGCGACTTCCTCGACCTTTGCTAAAGCGGCAGAGGTCTCTTTTAGCCCAAACGAAGGTGGCATTTCCGCCTTGATGTAAAATTGCGGAAAGTCTTCGCCGGGGAACAGCTGTCTTTCTAACTGAGAAAATGCGCCAATACTGACCAATATTCCAACGGCGAAGACACCACAGACGACTGCGTAACGGTGCCGAATCGTGCCTTTGAGAACATGGACATAACGTCTTCGGATCCGATCGAACCACACATGTCGCCGTTGTTGTCGGCTTTGTGCTTTTCCCCATTCGGCGATATGGGAGGGTAAAATCATAAAGACTTCAAACAACGATGCGAGTATCACCAAGATAGCGGTGATAGGGACGATTCGCATAAACTGCCCCGGGGTGCCGGACATAAACATGAGGGGTCCAAACGCAGCAATCGTGGTCAGACTTGCCGCTAGAACGGGCCAGCTTACCTCTTGGGCTCCAGTGATAGCGGCTTCTTTGGGGGGCATCCCCTCCTGAATACGACGGAACACATTTTCAATGACAACGATTGCATCATCGACAACGATGCCAACTACGAGGATTAAACCGAATAACGTGACACCGCTGAGAGAATATCCGGACCAATGCAGAAAGAAGAAAGTTGCCATAAATGCAACGGGAATACCTAATGCCGCAAAGAACGCGTTGCGCCATCCCATAAAGATATAGAGCAGGACAACGACCAAGATTAGTCCAAAAACGGCATTGTTTTCTAGAATTCCTAACCGTTCTCTTAAAATAACGGAATAGTCGTTCACCGCCGAGAGTTCAGCTCCGTCTGGCAGGTCACTTTTGCGCCGTTCGACCAGTTCTCGAATCTGCTCGACCAGTTTGATAGTATTGCCCTCCGTCTTCTTTTGGACAGATAGGCTGATCGATGGCTGACCGTTGACGCGCGATAGTGTGCGTGGCTTTTCATAAGTATCGGAGACGGTCGCAACATCACGTACCCGCAACGGCGTTCCGGCGGGTCGAGCACGTATAATCGTGTTTCCAATCTCCTGTAGATTGCTAAACTCCCCCATTGTGCGTACTAGGTATTCTGACGCTCCCATCTCTAGTGTGCCCGCGGGCAGATTCAGATTGTGGGTTCTCAGCGCGTTGATGACCTGTTCAATCGGTAAACGATATGCCTTTAACTGGTCTGGATCGACTTCGACCCAGATCTCCCTTTCCCGCACGCCTGCTAGTCGGACGGCAGAGACGTTTTTAATTTCAAGAATCTCATCTTTCAGATCCTCAGCAATTTCCCTCATCTGATCTTCCGAAATTTCTCCACCGACGACGATGGTCAACATCGGAAAACCGCTTGATATATCAATCTCCTCTACCTGGGGTTCATCTAGAATCTCAGTCGGGAGATCATTGACTCTATCAACTGCCGTCCGCAGGTTCTGGAATTCTTTATCAAAATCGCGGTCGCTAATTTCCTCAAACTGGATAGTGATTAATGACCTTCCCTCTGATGAGACCGATAAAACGATATCAATGTTGTTAACGCTCTCTTCGATTGCGTCCTCAATTGGTACCGTGACTAGTTTTTCAACATCTTCGGAAGAAGCGCCGGGATAGAGTGTAGTTACTGTTGCGGAATTGAAAGAGATTTCGGGGGTCAATTCTCTGGGAAGAACAATCCAGGCGTAGACACCGAATATGATGATGATGATCATGAATAGATTCGCTAGGACGGGGTTACTCACAGATAGTTTTGGAACGGACATGGAAGGGAGATCTCCTTATGGTTGCAAGTTATCTTTATTTTCTTCGAGAGTTTTTAGGCATTCCTCATGTATCCTTCCATTGGTTGCGAGAAAGGGGACATCATGCCCTTGATAGGCGGAGGATTCTGATGATAACGGAAACAATGGTGCACCCGACGGATGAGTCATAATGCCACCGGCTTCTTGTAGAATAACAGCCGCCGCAGCGATGTCCCAGAGTTTTGTATAGAGGTCGAAACTTCCATCAAAGTAACCGGTAGCAACCGAGCAGATATGGAGTGCTGCGGAACCGAGGCTGCGTCCTTTACCACACTTTTGTATGAACGGGTGGAGCGTTTCGAGGACCGGCGACCCAAATCCGAATAGCCCAATGGGATCTAATTTTGCGCGGTCGTTGACCCGGATAGAGCCCCCGTTCAACGTAGCCCCTCCGCCCTTGACTGCGCTGAACATCCGATCGGTGTTGGGATCAAACACTACACCGAGAATTGGGGCGCCGTTGTGTAGTAGCCCAATGGCAACCGCAAAGATTGGACAACGCGCCGCATAGTTTGCTGTTCCGTCCAGTGGATCTGTGACCCAACAGTTATCCGATTTTACGTCCGACATCCCAAACTCCTCGCCGAGCGTGGCATAGTCTGGAAAACGGGATTCTAATCGTTCTGTGATGAGTTTTTCAGCGGCTTTGTCTGCCTCGGTTACGATATCACCAATACCCTTATAATCAATCTGACGAATTTCTCCATAGTAATCCATTAAAATTTGACCGGCTTCTCGGGCGATCCCCTCAACCGGTTTTAGGATCTCTGCGAGTTCTTGCATTCAGTTTGTTATTCCTTTCGATAGGTCAAGTTCTAATTCGAACTTGTTCCCGCTTCAAGCTGCCTATTCAAGGTACCTAGCCGTTGACGCACCACACGATTGCGGGGGTTGGCTTTGAGGAATCCACTCCACAATGCTTTTGCTTCATCGATATATCCTTGTGAGAGATAGTATTCGCCGAGAGCAATGGGGGCTGCGTGAGATTTCGGGTCCTTTTCCATTGATGCTTTGAACTCTGCAATAGCGGTATCGGTATCTCCTTTGAGGAGCGCTAGCTGCCCATTTCCGTAGGAGGTCAGTGGGTGATCGGGATATTCGGCGGCAAGTGCATCGAATATTTCCTGTCCCTTATCTTCCATCCCGTTTTTGTAGAACGCCATCGCTGCATGTACCTTTGCGTAGACAATCCGGCTGCCGAGGAGGCGTTGTTCTGGGGGTGACATTGAATCTTTTTTCTGCCGTTCTGCGAACCGTGCAGCAGCTTGATATTTTGTCTTTGCCCAGGTATAGTTGCCGTACTTGTAGCAGATTGCACCGAGCTCTATTTCGCCCTCGTAACTATTACTTTGCCCCCTAGCGAGTTCGTCAAAAATTCTTGCGCGGTTTTTATCGTTGAGATGGCGGAAGAGTACATACGCGAGACTCTGGAGCGCGTCGGTGTAGTCCGTTCTAGAGGCGATTGCACGTTCGCAAAATTCTGCTTCTTTTTCGTAATTGCCCATCTTCTGGTAGACAAGCCCTAATCTCCAATAAAGCTCCGGGTCTTTGCTGCGATTTAGTCCTACAATAGAGTTGTAGGTCTCAATGGCTCGTTCATACTCTTCATCTATATACTGGTTGTCTCCTGTTACAACGACAGCCTCAAGAACGCTTACATCTCTTCTCACTGCTTCTCTCAACACTTTTGCCGCGCGCTGGTACAGGCCTACTTTCCGATAGCAAACCGATAGACGGAGAAAACTATATGGATCAATCCGTGCCTTCTCACGTTTAGCGAGTTCAATTGCATAAAAGAATAATGCACCGGCGTCTCGATACTCTTGAAACTGCAATTTCAAGAAAGCAATTTTAAGCACCGTGTCGTGATAAACTTCGGGCGCGAAGTCCTGATCCGCGGTACCTTCTTGCATAATCGTCTCCTTATAAGGTCCCATGATTTCTTCGGGATTCACGCCGAAACCAGATTCTGGAATGTCTTTTGGGATCCCCGTTGCCGGGCTAGACTCAAAGCCTGCCTCATCGCGTTCGGCACGGCGTCGCTCCCGATAATTTGATCTGCGGCTATATTCCGTTGCAAGTTCCTGTGCGTCTGGTTCATCTGGTCTGGGGATACTTGCCCCTATCAATTGGAGAGCCTTTTTCGCTTCCTCAACCGATTCTTCTGTGCCGTCGATCGCTCCATACTGCTTAACGAGGGACTGGTATGTTTGCGTAGCGGCGGCTTGATTATTGAGATATTCCTGTTCAATTCTGGCTTTATTGACCAACGCCTGTGTCGCGCGTTTACCCTCCGGGTGGCGATTTGCCACGTTATCGTAAACTTCCGCGGCTTTCTCATAATTGCTGGCTTCTTCATAGCTTTTTGCCAGCATCAGTTGGGCGTTATGACTACGTTCTGACGCTGGAAAGTTATTGACGATGGTGTCAAAAGATTGTTGTGCCGCTTGATAGTCTTTCGACTTGAAGGCATGAAGCCCCAAACGCCAGTGAGCTTCGGCAGCTTCGTCGCTGTCGGGGACAGTGGCAAGAAGATCTTGGTAAACTTTGATGCCCAGTTGGGGTTGATCCATTTTTTCGATATATAGTTTGGCAATACCCAATTGCGCCTGACGGGCTTCTGATGTTCCAGGTTTGGAATCGATGACAGACTGATAAGCATCAGCTGCGCCTTGATAGTCCTTTTCTTGGATGAGTTGACCTATCTGTTCGTCCATACTCTTTGAAACGCAGGCGTATTGGGTTGTCACAAGCACAGCGACCACTAAAAAAAAGATGCCAAATCTAATAGCCCCGCTATGGGGATTCAAAACAATTTTCATATCTGTCCTCCTCTACGTCGTTAGTAATTTAATCTTATTTGAGGCTAATGTTAAGTGGGATGTCCCGAGCCGTCACCAAAAGTTCCATAATGTGGTAATCGTTCAATTTCGGTTTGTACTTATTGACGGACCGTTCTGATTTACGATCGTCGGCTGGGTAGGTTGTGTACACGGTTGCTATCCAGCGTTCCGAATCAAGTTCCCAAACTATCTGTGCTTTTTGGACAATCAGGAAGTACTTGTTCGTATCAATGATTTTCTCATTGATAACATGGCAACGTGTTGAATTCAACTCTTGCGGAATTTCACTGACCAAGGTAGGATACTCGATTGGACTGCCTGCCACCGCATTTATATCTCCAGAATAGACTTTTCGGAATCCGAGCACTCCTTCTTCACCAAGAATGAACTCCGAACCTTCAAGGGTGGCGACATCTATTGCATCGTGTATAGGATCGCCATAGGCTAATCGCTTTGTGGAATTGGGGATACTGGCTACAGCGGACAGGATTTGGGCTGGTTGTCCGTGTGTATCGGTGATTTGGTTTTCACTCAATCCGACGAATAATGCGGACGGTAATTGCGATTTTGGGAGACGACGCTTCGGATAGATTGTCCGTCGCTTGGCGGGGAGTTCCCTGCCCCTCGGCGCGTTAGACGCTGCGGAAACGCTCTTTTGAGAAGAGGTCGTTGGTGCTGCGATCTCGCCTTGCGATGTCTCGCGCGATTTTTCTGCATCTTCGAATCTGTAGCCAACCCGCTTTGTCAACTCGTGGAGCCGGTGACGCACTACACGGTTCAGTGGATTGGCTCTGAGCGATTTTTTCCATAACGCGATTGTCTCATCGGTATATCCCTGTGAGAGATAGTATTCGCCGAGTGCGATAGGTGCTGCATAGAAACTTGAATCTTGTTCTATTGACGTTTTGAAGGCGGCGATTGCAGTATCCATGTCGTCTTTGAGTGCGGCGAGTTGCCCCTGTCCATAGGGTATTAGTGGATGATTGGGATATTCAGAGGTGAGTGTATCAATGATTTCTTGTGCTTTATCTGCCATTTCGCCCTTGTAGGCTGCCATCGCTGCATGTATCTTTGCGTAAACAACCCGGTTATCTATCCCGCGCCCCTGAAATGGGGTCGTATCATCAGTTTTTTCTTTTTGAGCAATCCGCGCTGCGAGTTCATATTTCGATGTTGCCCAACCGTAATTATCGTATTTGTAGCAGAGATTGGCTAATTCTGTTTCACCGGCGTAGGTTTCGCCTTTCTGATCGACGAGGTCTTGGAAGATCGCGGCTCTGTCGGTATTTTTCAGTTGATAGTGAAGCACTTCGGCGAGACTTTGGAGTGCCTTGGTATACTCTGTTTTCACAGCGATTGCGCGTTCAAAAGATTCAACCGCTTTGTGCGGATCGTTCATCTTTTTGTAGGCTAGCCCTATTCTCCAATAGATTTCCGGATCTTTGGATCGATTCAACCCCACGACAGAGTTATAAGTCTCAATAGCTTTTTCGTAATCTTCGTCAATGTATTGATTGGCAGCACTACTGATAATAGCGTCAAGAACCTGTCCATCTTTTTTGACTGCTTTCCTTACCATTTCGCTAGCATGCTGATGCATACCTAGCTTGCGGTAACAGAGGGAGAGGCGGAGATAACTAAACGGATCGATGTGTGCCCCTTGACGTTCGGCGAGTCCGATTGCATGAAAATACAACGCTCCAGCATTCCGATAGTTTTCAGTATCCCAATTCAGGTGGGCGATTTTAAGCACTGTGTCGTGGTAAACTGCCCCTTCAGTACCTGCCCCGCTCATTTCATTAATGATTGTCTTAAAGGGTCTCATAATCTCCTCAGGATCCACGTTGAAGCCGGAGTTTGAGTAGTCAGGTGCTTCCCCCATTGCGGGACTGCGTTCAACCCCACCTCGTGGACGATCTCTTTCACGGCGTTGCCTTTGACGTTCCAATGCACGCTCCAGTTGTGTCAGAGACTGATCATCCGGTTTGGGGATAATCGCTCCCATCATGCGAAGTTCTTGTTTCGCGGTGCTGATGGATTCTTCTGTGCCTTCAACGTTGCCATACCGCTTGACGATAGATTGGTAGGTTCGCTTGGCGGCGGTTTCATCGCGAAGCCGTTCCCCCTGAATTCTAGCTTTATTTACCAATGCTTGTGTCGCTCGTTTACCCTCCGGGTGACGGTTTGCCACATTGCCGTAGATTTCTACCGCTTTGCGATATTCATTAAGTTCCTCATAGCTTTTTGCCAACATTAGTTGGGCGTTATAACCGCGTTCCGATGTCGGAAACCTATTAACGATAGCATCAAAAAACTGTTGCGCTGCTTGATAGTCTTCTGATTTGAAGGCATGAAGCCCCAAGCCCCAGTGAGCTTCGGCAGCTTCTTCACTGTCGGGGGCAGCAGCGATGAGATCTTGATAAATCTGGACACCCTGTTGGGGTTGATCCATCTTTTCGATGTATAATTTCGCAATGCTGAGTTGTACTTGGCGTGCTTCTGGTGTTCCAGGTTTGGAGTCGACAACCGTCTGATATACTTCTATCGCACCTTGATAGTCCTTTTCTTGTAGACGCTTCCCAGCCAGTCTCTGTGGACTTGATGCAATACAAGCGTATTGGGTTATCGCTATCACGGTGATAAGGGTGACGATATCGTATCTAATAGTTTTCATAGGCGATCTCTTTGGGTTTTGTGAGGAACAGTTCCGGGGCAAGATTTCGATTGGTCACTAACAATTCCATGATGTGATAGTCTTTGAGTTTTGGTTTGTAGTTTTTTATTGATTTATCAGAGGTAAAATCTCTAGCTGGAAAAGTTGCGTGTACCGTTGCCCACCAACGTTCATCGTTGAGTTCCCAGACAACCTGCGCCTTTTGGACGATGAGATTATACTTCTTTGCTTCAAAGACTTGTTCGTTGATGACGTCGCAAAGTGTTGACTTCAACTCATCAGGAATTTCATTGACCAGGGCGGGGTACTCGCTGCCACTTCCTATCAGGGCGTTGACATCCCCGAAATAAACTTTGTGGTAGCCCAAAACGCCGTTTTCATCGAAGATAAACTCTGATCCCTCTAGACTGAAGGTGCTAGACATACCCGGCACAAGTGCACCATAAGCAAATCGCTTTGTAGCGTTGGGAAGGTTCGAAGGCGGATCAAGGATTTCGACGGGTTCTCCGTACTTTTCGATGACTTGGTCTTCGTTCAATCCCACAAAGAGTGCGGACGGTAGTTGCGATTTTGGGATACGATTTTTCGGATAGATTGTTCGTCGTCTTGCGGGTAAGAAACTCTGTCGCTTTTTCTTCGTCAGGGCAGCGGTTCGCCCCGGCTGATCGGAATTTACATCCGCTTCAGCCTCTCGTGATTGTTCCAAACGTTGCTGTTTCAGGGTGTTAAGACGACGACGGACTCCTTGATTTTGTGGATAGGTCTTGAGCACCCCTTCCCACACCCCTATCGCTGCATCAGGATTTTTCTGTGAGAGATAGTATTCGCCCAGCGCGATCGGTGCGGCATCGGAAGCCGGATCTGTTTCTATAGTTGTTTCAAAAGTAGCAATCGCGGTTTCGACATCTCCCTTGAGCAATGCCATCTGTCCACGACCGTAGGCTACCAACGGATGGTCGGGGTGTTCAGCAGCAAGGGCATCCATTCGTTCTTGTGCTTGGGTGCTTCCGTCGTTTTGATAGTCAGCCATCGCCGCATGTATCTTTGCATATAAGATCTGGTTATTGAGTTTCCGCCTTTCAGATGGAGTGATGTCACCGCTTTCTTTTTCACGTTGGGCAATGCGCACCGCTGTTTCATATTTCGATTTCGCTCGGAGGTAGTTACCGTATTTATAGCATATATCTCCTAGCTCTTTCTCACCGATCCAGGTATGACCTTGAGTATCGATTATGTCCTGAAAGATGATTGCTCTTTCTCTCTCTTTGAGTTGGTAGTTAAGCATTTCGGCGAGGCTTTGGATCGAATCAGTGTAATCCGTGTCACTAGCAATGCTGCGCTCGAAGGCCTCAACGGCTTTGTACAGATCTCCCATCTTTTTGTAGGTTAATCCGAGTCTCCAGTAGATTTCCGGATCTCTGGTCCGATGTAACCCCGCGATAGGCTGAAGTGCTTCAAGCACTCTTTCGTATTCTCCATCGTGGTAATCGTTTGTGGATGAGGTGATAACGGCTTCCAACACCATCACATTTTTTCTCGCCCCTTCTCTCAGTGTTTCAACCGCCTGTTGATGCATTCCCACTTTACGGTAGCAGACCGATAGACG
The DNA here is from genome assembly GCA_021295755.1 of Candidatus Poribacteria bacterium. NCBI lineage: Bacteria > Candidatus Poribacteria > Candidatus Poribacteria bacterium. Next base: position 17,305 of record JAGWBT010000022.1, on the reverse strand, counting down.
GATATAGTCATAGGGATCGATTTTTCTATGGCTCTCTTTTGCTACTTCGATCGCACGAAAGTACAGTGTCCCTGCATTTCGATATTTCTTGATAAGGAAATTGATGTCTGCAACCACTTTAATCATCGTTTGTGTTTCGTCGTCGTTCTGGCCTGATCGTCCGTGTCCTCCACCTTCCCAAGGGTTGCCGAATTCCCTTATAACCTCTTCGGGGGTTATACCGAAACCGGAGTCCCCGTATGCGTCATAGCCCATCGCAGGGCTCAGTTCAGCCCCACCACGGGGACGATCACGCTCACGACGTTTCATCCGCCGCTCCTGTGCGCGATCGTACGCTGTGCCCGAGTCGATCTCTGGCTGCGGGATACGCGCGCCCATTGATTCAAGTGCCTGTCTAGCATCGTCGATTGCTTCTTCCGCCCCTTCGACGTTGTTATACTCTGTGATGAGAGATTTATAGGTTTGTTCCGCTGCGATCCTGTCTTTCAAATGGTCCTTTTGGATTTTCGCTTTATTGGTTATGGCTTGGGCGGCGCGGTCACTATCTGGGTGACGATTTACGACGTTATCGTAAGTTGCGATCGCTTTCTTATAGGCTCCAGCTTCCTCGTAGCTTTTTGCCAACATTAATTGGGCATTATGACTCAGATTCCCGAGGTTCGGAAATTTGTTAACAATGGCGTCAAAAGATTGTTGTGCTGATTCATAATCTTTTGTTCTGAAGTAGTAGATTCCTAGGCGATAGTGTGCTTCGGCAGCTTCGCCGCTATCAGGCGCAGCAGCGATGAGGTCTCGATAAGCCTTGACACCTAGCTGGGGTTGGTCCATCTTGTCGATGTATAGCCTAGCGATGCCTAATTGGGCGCGGTAAGCCTCTGGTGTCCCGGCTTTGGAACTAATCACCGCCTGATAGGCATCAATTGCACCTTGATAATTTTTCTCATGAGCGAGTTTTTCTGCTTGTCTTTGCGTACTTGTTGAAAGACACGCATATTGCAATATCGCAATGATCGATATCATCGCAAGAATAGTCATCCGCATAATGGGTGAAGCGGGAACATAAGATTTAATAGTTTTCATGGTTTATCCTCCCTCCTCATTATAACGTACGGTTGGTACTTTTGCTGACGTTGGGCATCCTTCATGGGGTTGTTCATCTGTTTAGTGTAAATTTCCTCTTTTTCTCATCAGATAAGAATCTAGAACATCTGTCTTGAAGCACATTCGTCGATGAGATTTAATTTGTGTACTCATGTAGATGATGACGTATGATTCTCAAGTGAAGATTAATTGTCTATTCAAAAAAATGGGAAACATTACGTTCCATTCATTCTTCATTTCCTAACAGTCCTATAATTATCTATAGTGGATCTTAGAGTTAATGAGACACGCCAAACCGGTGCGGTTAGGAAACCGCACCTACCAATCCCGATAAATCGGGATCGCTGCACAGAGGGGCGAAAGTGTCTATTTATTTTTAGAATTCACCATAAATCGTCCTGAAATTCCAATTTACGTCTTACACAAATATAAATATCTGTTCTGTGTCCGAATTTTGGGACGGTACTGGTCCTCCTGCCGCGGTTGATTTCACGTAGTATACTTAACGCTAGGCGAATATATGCGTTTTGCTCCCTAGATTCCATGGTAATCGTAAATGCGGATAGCCATAGCTACCGCTGAAGCCGGTTGATAGGGAATCCAAGTTTCAAACTTGAAGCTATCGGGAGACGTAGTGTCCGGATCGGTAAAAACACCAGATTCATTTTACCATAGTCGGTGAGCCCTTGCAACCGAGAAATCCTGACGTGTTCTAGGTTTTATCGCAGGGGGTTTTAGTGCGGTGGTGAATCGTTAGACTGCGCTGTTACATTTGCACGAGGTGGGTAAATACCTATCATTGGATTGGTGAAGGGATTGTATACGGTTCGTGTCCAAAAACTACCTGTCCGTTGAACATCACCGGTCGGTTTTTCGATGCGTCCTTTGAAATTTGCCAAAGTTGACCGTTGGTTTCGTAAAGGATTGCTGAACCGTCAGGCAACCAAACCGGCTTTTCGCCACCGTAGCGGGTCAATTGTTGTGCGTTCGGTTTTCTTTCTGGGCTCAACTCAACAAGCCAAATCTGGCGATGCTGCCCTTCCGCGCGGGAAAAGGCGAGGAGATTCGGATCTGATGGGCACCACGCAGGTTCTGCATCATCTTCGGGGCCTATACTGATAGGTTCAACACGCCCACTCACATAAGCGTAGCTATAAATATTCCGGTCCGTACCGGCCTCTGGATTTTCGATACTTCCCTTTGTACTGTATGCTAATAGTTCGCCGGTAGGGGACCACGCGGGTGTCAACATCTCTTGTGCTGTCGAGGGTATAGGGATTTCTTCCTCACTCGCAATATGTCGAATGTAGATGTGTTGTCGCCCCATCTCCTGTCTCGCGAACGCGAGGTATCCGCCATCCGGCGAGATCGTTACATCGGTCGCCAGTTCGCGTTTGTCAAGCAATAATCTGCCTTGCGGAGCATCTGAATCGTGAAGGATGACGTTTCCCTCTAGGTCTAGACGGGTCAGTCTGCCATCCAAAGAAGCGGTTGGTCGTCTGCCCGCTGCCAACGGTTGTTGTATGCCAATCGCCGGCATACATTCCCAGATGATGTCGTCAAAATTGTAGTAGAGCAGGACGTTTAGTGGGGTTGTTTCCAGTTCATCGGTGTTTGCTTGTTGTGGCTGCTGTTCAAGCTGTTTCAGTTGTTCAAGCGCTTCAGGTGTTGGTTCAAAATCTTTCCGGGTCTGCAATTTCCAGCCGGCTCCAACGGCCTCAAAGCGGAAGCGAACACCTTGGGTCCAATAGCACCACTCCTCGATTTGACGTCCGAAACGGGTAAATTGGAAAACATCTTCGGGCACGCCATATTGGAGTTTAATCTCGGAGCGACCACCATCCTCGATTTCGGCGATGTTACCCTCGACATCAATGTACATAGCGAAGATTTCAATATCGATGTGTGGTGTGATGTAGTCTGAAAACACAGAGACCCGTTGTAGGTCTTTGCTGCGGACAGGATGCCGTGTGCCGTAGATACCGACACCGTCCTGTAAGCCCGATTTTCGATCTCCATCAAGATCGACAACCGCCATAACGTAGTAATCTCCGGGTGGCACGGAAACCTCATAGCGTCCCTCGTCTTCCAAATTTAAGGAGATTGCAACAGGTGACCGAAAGTCAGGCGTCTCTGAAATCGAGAGGATTCCCTCCCTAAATACCTTCCCATCCCACCGAATCTGACCGGAGATACCGCCGCTATACGCTTGACTCAAGTCAATGGTGCCTTCGGCAATTGCTTCCAGTTGGCCGTCTGCATTAGACCGTGCACTCACGAAAATTGTGATTTCAGGGTTTGCCCCTGCCGCTAGGGTCAATGCAGATGGAGGAGCGGTTGTGATATCCGCAGTACCATAGCCGCCCAACCCATCTCCTGAACTGTATTTTCCGTCGCCATCTGCGTCAATGTTTGCCATGAGATAATAATCCCCCGGCGGGAGTTGAAGACTGAATTTTCCCTCCTCACTCACTCTAGTTTGATATCCCTCTTTGAGCATCGCTGCTTGCTGAAAAGCTTGGATAACGCCTCCTTTAAATGACTGTCCTGTCCATCTGACCTTACCGGTAAGCTGTGCTGTTGCTGGGCCAGCGAGACCTATTCCCTCCTCAGACTCATCCATAGGAACAACCTGCCCACTGATTGTCTGTTTCCCTGCGATTGTGATATTGAGATTCGAGGTGAATTGGTTAGAGCTAACCAATACGGGTTGAGGAAATGCTTGGGATTCGCGCAGATCTGTGATGCCGTAGATGCCGATCGCATCTCCCGAATCAAAAAGGTGGGTGTTATTACTGTCGATGATTGCCATCAAGTAATACTTTCCGGGCGGCAGACTGAGTGTGAAATTGCCATCTGCTGCAACCTGCGTTTCTGCGACGCGGTATTTCCACGACAGATCTGTGTAGGCAAAGACAAGCGCATTTTTGAGCGATGCCTGTCCTTCATACATCACCTGTCCCTTAATACCAGACGAGATCATTTCCAATTCTGACTTAAATTGCTCGAATGGATCTTCTTGATAATCGGATAGCGAGATAATTTGCCTCTGTTCACCAACCTTCTGCATTCTTGCTGTGATAATAATATCAATGCCTCTGATCACTTGCCGATCTGCGACCTTGACAATCTGTTTCTGTTGGTTTGAATCATCCCAGTTTGTGATACCGAAAATCCCCATACCGTCGCCTATATCAAATTTGCCAGAGCGATTCAGATCCACAAAGGCAACAAGGTAGTAGCGCCCCGGCTCAACGCGGACTTCAAATTCACCACTTTTTAACTGTGTTACGCCGGTATAAAGATTCTTTAGGTTTTCATCCTTATAAACCTGTACAGTTGTCTGTGATAGATCTTGTCCCTCCCAAATGACCCTTCCCTTCAGTCCACTCGTTGCGCGTTCGGCAAAGTCTTCGATCATCTCTTCATCGGTTTCGACTGAAGTGGAGTGTTGCGCCCAAATCTGGCTACTAAAGAACGCAAGTAGTATGACGGCGATCGAAAATAGGATCCAACTTCGACGCGATTGCATTTTTGCCTCCTGCGAATGCAATTCTGGATTGAATGATAGAAGGAGTATGTGGTGTGCTTTCATAAAAGATGTGACTGATGGGGTTTCAGTTGTCACAACGTCGGAGAAACCAGTCAATGGTTCGGCGCAAACCTGCTTTGAGTTCGACTTTTGGTTCATAGTCAAGTAGTTGCTGCGCTTTGCGGATATCCGCACAAGAATGTCGAACATCACCGGGGCGCGACGATGTATAGACAGGTTGGGCATCGGTTTGCATCATCTCTCCGATAAGGCTCGCAAGCCTGTTGATTGATGTCTGCTGGCCACAGCCGATATTAAATACCTCTCCTGCGACTCCTTCTGCATGACACGCGAGCAGATTGGCATGGACCGCATTTGCAATGTAGGTAAAATCTCTCGATTGTTCACCATCACCCTCGATTGCCGGGAAGTTGCCGTGTAGGTAAGCGTTAATAAATTTGGGGATAACCGCTGAGTATTGGGATGTTGGATCTTGACGGGGACCGAAGATGTTAAAGTATCGTAATGCAACCGTTTCTAAACCGAAAACTTGCGTGAAAACTCGACAGTAACATTCACCAACATATTTGGTAATGGCGTAAGGGGAGGCGGGTTGTGGAGAGAGCGTCTCTGATCTGGGGAGTGTCGGTATATTTCCATAAGCTGATGAGGAGGCTGCATAGACAACACGTTTTACCCCCGCGTCTCTTGCTGCAACAAGGAGATTCAAAGTGCCGTTGATATTCACATTGTTGCTCAAAATGGGATCCGCAACAGATCTGGCGACCGAGGGCCGGGCACCTTGGTGGAAAACATAGTCAACCCCTGCAACCGCCTGATGTACAACATCAAGTTCCCGCAGATCCCCCTCTACAAATTCAATTTGATCTTTGAGGTGTGCGATGTTCTTGGCTTTACCCGTTGAACAGTTATCGAACACGCGCACACGTTCTCCTTTTTGCACAAGGGCTTCTACAAGGTGAGATCCAATGAACCCGCAGCCGCCTGTAACTAAATAGTACGCCATTACAATTCTCCGGATTTAACGTTTCATGACTCTTACTCCGCGTTGGGGTTAGAATGGGATGATGTTGCCAGTTGAGCGCAACGAAATCCAAGTCCATCCGGGTTCCACGTTCAGGGAACTACTCGTCATCCGACTGATTCAAGATCTCTTCAATCTCTTCCATTGAGGGAAGTGCTGACAGATCTTTCAATCCGAACTGTTCCAGAAATTCATCTGTGGTTGCAAGTAAGAGCGAGCGCCCTGGACCGGGTTTCCGTCCGGCGATGCGAACCATCCGCTTTTCGATCAGCGAATTCAGGACGCTATCACTATTGACACCGCGGATCTCCTCCACTTCGGATCGGGTCACGGGCTGTTTATAGGCAACGATAGCGAGGGCTTCCAGAGCGGAAGCCGAGAGTTTTACACGAATCTGGCGCGTGTGGAATTTTTCAATCCACGGGTGATACTCGGCGTGTGTGCAGATCTGGAATCCGTTGGCAATCTCAATGAGCTGAAAGCTGCGGTTCGCTTCCTGATACTCATCCTGCAACTGTATGAGTTGTTGACGGATCTGCCAAGTAGATACGTCCTCGAACAATTGACCGAACTGCTCCAACGAGATCGGCTCACTGGCAGCGAATAGAACGGCTTCGAGGATTGACTTGATTTCATCTGGGTTATGTACTGGCGCACTAGCTACGTCCATAATGAGTGGATATTGGGTGTCAGACATGGGCGAAGCTCCATTGGGTTTAGGATTGGTTTTTAAGATGTGGTCCCTGCTGAATTAAACTTGACGATTTCCTCCCAAAGCATGTTACCGTCAGCATCGCAGAATGTTCCGATGAATTCGGAGGTAAACTTGTTGATGACTTTAGCATATTCTTGCATAAACTGCTCATTTTTTGCTTTCGCTTGATGTCCTAGGGGTTCGATTATATCAATATAGAGGTTTTCATCACCTGAAATAAATTCCCAAAATCGTTGTCCGCACAACTTTAAGTAGTCGTCCTTATCTGGCTTTCGATCTTTTCCATAACAGCAACCATTAACAGCGACGACATTCATCAATGATGTATTTGTGCGCAGAATCCGTTTAGCCTTTCTGAAGTTATCCCGCAGTTTCGCGATTTGGCTACTATTTCCCCAATTTGGTCCAGATTTGATTGATACAATATATCTTATACTATCCGATTCAAACTCTAAGTCAATTCCTTCTGCTGAAGATTTTTGACCACCATATACCTCTGAACATATAAAAATTGCAAGTTCCTCTAGAAACCCGCCAAAAATCCCTTCTTCTTGTGAGGACAGAAAAGCATCTAAAATGGTTTTTACAAAGTCTTGTGCCGTGTTAATGTTTTTCGCCTTGAATAGATAGGGATTTTTTCGCTTGATGACATCCATCAGTTTCAATTTTTGGAGGTTCTCTAACCTTCTTTGGTGAAAGTTTTGGATGTTTGCCTCAACATAATCAGTGATCTCCTGTTGTGTAATGGGTTTCATGTTGCGCCTCTTCAAATAACAGATATTGTGTTGACTTCATATTTTCCTTTGCCACTTGATAATACTGAGGCAAAATTTCAATGCCGGCAGAATTTCTTAACAACGTTTGAGCGACTTGACACGTTGTACCGGCACCCGCAAACGGATCAAGCACCCAATCGTTTTCTTGTGTAAACAGCTTGATGAACCATTCGGGCAGCGTCTTAGGAAAGACGGCACTATGCTTCCGATTTCCCGTCTCGGTCGCTAAGTGCAAAACATTCGTCGGATACGCCATTTTTCGATCTAACCAATTTGATACATTCTTGCCAAATCCGCTTCCTACTTTCGACGTATCCCGGCTCTGATCTGTTTCATTGAGATGCTTCAACCTTTTCTCCGCCCAATCTCCCATCGGCACCATAACTGCCTCTTGATACATATTGAACTTCTTGGTTTTATTAAACTGCAAACATCTTTCCCACGCGTCTCTAAATCGGTTTGGCCACTTGCCCGGATAGGAATTTTTCTTATGCCAGATAAACTCTTCTGTCCACAACCACCCCTGCCTTCTCATTTCAAGGACCAACTCGATAACATAGGTATGCCGTTCTCCACCAACAGCTTTTTCTTTAATATTCAGAATGAATGTGCCAGAGGGCTTGAGGACCCTTAAAAATTCTTCAGCGCGAGGCATAAACCAATTGACATATTCATCGGGGTTGACTCCGCCATACGTTTTGGTTCGACGGTCCGCATACGGGGGAGATGTCATAATCAGATCGAATGAATCTGCCTCAAAACTAGCGAGCACCTTTAAGCAATCCCCAAGATAAAGGTCTGTTTTTATTTTTCTCATCAGACAATCTGCCTATAGATGCTAAATATGGTGTTTTACGTATCACGTTTAACGATATAAATATTGTCGAAGTGCCCCGATTGGACAGCGACGATTCGCTGGAGACGTATCAGTTCTAAAATTGCTAAAAATGTAACGATTCGCTCAAGTTTGCTGGCATACTCTGAAAACAGTTCATCGAACCGGATCTGCTCACCGGCGCTCAGTCTGCGCTCTAGAAACTCCATCTTCTCTTCAACGGTAATCTGTTCTTCCTGAATTTCCTCATAAACGTCATCAATCGCAAATTCTCGCTCGGTTATATACTGGAAGGCAGAAAGCAGATCAAAGAGTGTTGCTTTAATTTGGACTTCCTGCAAATCTTCTACATCTGCGTACGAATCTACACTGCGGCCATAGACTTTCTCGTGGTTCGTTGCGTAGTAATCTAGCGTTTGGGCAGCCTCCTTAAATTGCTTATACTCTAAAAGCTGCTGAACTAGTTCTTCCCGGTCTTTGAAGGTGTAGGATTCATCCGAGCTCGTTGAAGGGAGAATGATTTGGGACTTGAGGTGAAGCAGCGTAGCTGCCATAACTAGGAATTCCGATGCAACATCGAGATCTAGCATCTCCATAAGGTTGAGATATTCTAGATACTGCTCCGTAATTTCTGCAATTGAGACATCTGTGATGTCCATCTCATTCTGTTGAATTAGATGGAGCAGCAAGTCCAACGGACCTTCAAAGACATCTAGTTTAATTGCATAAATAGGTTTTAGTGGTTGGAGATTAGTGGTTGGGGTTGTAGGGCCCATACGGACTACCTTATTCCCTTTCTATGGAGCGAATATTTCGGCTAACACCTCGAGGACCCTTTGCACCAAATAAACCTCAAAGCGTTCAATCATCATTGCCATTCTTCCCGGTTCCATGTTGTTTCCAAAGGTATATCTTCGTCTAGCATTGCATCATCCCCCGCCTCTGCCATCTTGCGAAATATTTCAACCCGACCGGCTCTTGGTGTAGTTGGTCCCTTAATGATTAAGTAATTTCCTCTCGGCTCTAGTTCAACTTCTTCCTGTAGATGGCATTGTTCTAGTAGATGCTTTGGTATAAGAACGCCTTGAGAATCACCAATCTGGACAATGGTAGTTTTTACAGATGCCATATATCTTCCTCCCAAGTTCGTTCGCTTCGGTGCCAAGTTTTACGCTAACTTCATTGCAGATCGGACTTCTGCCATCGTTTCTTGAGCAATCTTTTTTGCCCGCCTCGCTCCATCGGCGAGGACATCACGGACGGCTTTCGGCTTGGATGCCCACCCTGCACGTCTTTCGTAAAACGGTGTCAATTTAGTGATTAACTTTTCGCTGAGATTCCGTTTACAGTCGACACAGCCGATTGCAGCGGCACGGCAATCCTTGTCGATCTGCGGTACTTCATCGGGGTTGTAGATCTGATGATATGCGAAGACAGGGCACACATCGGGATTACCGGGGTCATTACGACGAACTCGTCCCGGATCTGTTACCATTTTCATTAGATTTTGCTGTGTTGCCTCAGGTGGATCTGATAACTGAATGGCGTTACCGTAGCTTTTACTCATCTTGCGTCCATCAAGTCCCGGTAATCCGGAGGCTTCGCTCAACATGGGCTGCGGCTCTGGGAAAACCTCGCCGTAAATATGGTTAAATCGGCGAACGATTTCCCTCGAAATTTCCAGATGGGCAACCTGATCCGCTCCAACCGTTACCATTTCTGCTTTGTAAACAATGATATCGGCGGTCATCAATACCGGATACTCTAGTAAACCGGTAGAGGGGCCCTCGCGTTGCGTGATATCTTGAATTTTGTCTTTGTACGTTGGACACCGTTCAAGCCAAGCTACTGGTGTAACCATCGTAAGTAAAGTAGCGAGTTCCGCATGTTCCATGACGTGCGACTGAACGAAGAGGGTGCTCTTGTCCGGATCGATTCCCGCGCTCAACCAGTCAATCGCTGCGTTCAATGTGTATTCAGGCAGGTTTGAGGTGTCAGTTACATCAGTGAGTGAATGCCAGTCTGCGATGAATGGATAACACTCGTATTTGTCTTGCAGGTTTGCTGTGTTTGTCAACATTCCTTCGAGATGCCCAATATGTAGTGGTCCTGTTGGACGAATTCCCGTCACTAATCGCGTTTTTTGCATTTCTGTTGTTGCCTCCAAATTCGTGGTTCTAGCGGACTCATCTCAAACCCACGAGGGTTGCGATCAGATCGAAAATACCGTAAGAAACTGTTCCGATAAGCCAGAAGACCGGGTTCGGGATGTGTAGCAGGCTGGGCACAAAAATAATACACATTAGGATGACCATCCCGTAAGGGCGCAATCTTGCAAATGCTTGCGCCTGCCGCCACGGTAGCAACCCATATACGACGCTAAATCCGTCGAGCGGGAACAGAGGTAGCATATTGAATGCCGCTAGAAAGATACTGATAAGCGCACTCTGGAGTAGAAGGATTCTGTAGATTTGAAATTGCGTGACCGATCCCATTTCAGGGAACCCAATTGTTACCCTTAACAGTTTGGCGATCCCCAAGATGATGATGGTGCAGAGAATATTCATGATGGGACCTGCTGCGGCAATAATCATAAGGTCGCGTTTGGGGTTTCTCAAGTTGTGTGGATTCACGGGCACGGGCTTTGCCCAACCAAAAAAGGCTCCACCAAATAAGGTGCCAAGCAACGGCAGAACGATTGTTCCTATTAGATCGATATGTACCGCAGGATTGAATGACATTCTACCTTCATCTTCAGCGGTCGGATCGCCGAGCACATTGGCGGATTTCGCATGCCCCCATTCATGAAAAGTGAGCAAGACGATAAATTGACAAACGCGAAGGATGGCTTGATAGGGATCGATGTTAAACATTAGTTCTCAATATCCAAAAATTGGTAAATCTCCTGTGTAGTTGATACTTTTCCGTCTAACTGTGCGGCAAATGCCTGCCACAACAAATCCGAAAATACCCTACCCGGTTTTAAGCCTTGTTGAATGAGATCATTGCCAGTAACTAAGGGTTGAACGCTCCTCAGATGTGTTAGATAATTGTTCAGCTTTTCGACGCGCCAACTCGGTTGGCTCGGTTGCGTCAGTGCAAAAATGATCGATTCTATAGGATAAGGATTTAGCAATTGATAAACTTCACTCGGTTTGGAAGATACCGGAAGCGCCTCCAAGTCGTGTTCTAACTGTACTTGAGCACTAAGCTGGGCACACAACTCATTTTCTAATCCTAATCGATTACTAATAACTTCAATTGAATTCATGTCGGTAAGCAGCGTCCTCCAAAGTATTGCCCTCGTATTAATCGGATCATTTGGGAGGGAGGCTAATGCCCATTTAATCGCTTGACCGGCGGTAGTCCAGAGTCCATCAAAATTTGGAGAGACTTTCCAAGTTGGGTGTATGGTGCCGAAGAGGTCGAATGCGCCTATCCGCTTAATCATTTGCGGCGCAGCTTCTTCCGACAATATGTGATCAATTTCGTTTCGGATACGTTGCCCGCTGATGAGATTCAGTACACCCTGCTGGATTGCATCAAGCATCCGCCTCTGATCGGTTTCGGTGATCTGGAAATTGTAGCGCCCTGCATACCGTATCGCCCGGAAAATTCGGGTTGGATCATCAATAAAACTCCGCTCATGTAAGGTACGAATGGCTCCGGAGCGTAAATCCTGTAGGCCAGCCGTACAATCAACGAGCTCACCAAAAGCATCAGGTTGAAGTTGTACAGCGAGAGCATTGATTGAAAAATCGCGCCGGTGGAGGTCCTCCACAATTGTACCATATTCAACGGAAGGTAACGCTCCGGGGTTCGGATAAGTTTCGTTGCGTGCGCTGACGAAATCGAGCCTCAACCCATCGTGCCGGGTGATGATCGCGGTTTTGAATTGGCAATGTGCTTGTAACTTACTTTCCCACACTTCAGCAAGTTGGCATGCGAAATCAACCGCGTCTCCTTCCACAACAATATCAATGTCTAAATTCTCGCGCCCGATGAGAAGATCTCGAACAAAACCTCCAACGACATAGACAGATTGGGCTGTCTCTTCCCCAAACCTCCCAATCTCTTGCAATAGGCGGCGAATATGGGGTGATATGTTGGAAAAATCTAAAACCTCGCCCATTTTTAGCGATCTCTTATCTCAAAGGTTCGCAGCGTCTGAAAGGATTCGGTTAGTTACCTCATCTTTTCGGTAAAACCCGAAACGACGTACGTGCCACTGCGTGGATTTTTCTCCAGCGTGATAAACCCCCTGCGTTCCGCATCTTCTAACAGTTCGCTAAAAGATTTGAAGCCATAAGAAGATTCGCTGAATGAGGGGCGCTTCCGCTTTATTGTATCTTTAATCATTGAAGACCATAGGACTTCGTGGTTCTCACGGATGAGTCCACGTATGGTGCTGAATAATAGATCAAAGACATCCCGTAATTCCCTTGGGATATTCCGATCAGTTCGCTGATCTGTGGTCTCATCCTGCTCAAGTTCCTCATAATAGATGAACTCATCGCAGTTTTCGCTCAGGAGACTTGAAGTGGATTCTTTCCGCCCCATCCCAATAACATACTTTCCATTCTCCTTGAGCTTAGAAACGAGTGGTGCGAAGTCGCTATCCCCTGAAATAACGACAAAGGTGTCGATATGTTCCTTTGAGTAGCACAAATCAATGGCATCAACGCACAAGCGAATATCCGCTGAATTTTTACCGCTCCGTGAACGCCTTGGAATTTCAATTAACTCAATGCCAGCTTCGTGAAGTGATTGTCGGTGCTTAAAAAAGCGGTGCCAGTCGGCGTAAGCGGTTTTGACAACAACGTTTCCTTTTTCGACGAGACGTTCCAGAACCTTCTGAACATCAAAAACGGTCTGTTCTTCGCGCCCTTTTTTCTCCTTCTGTTTCTGCTCGAATCCGATAGCGAGGTTTTCAAAATCAATAAACATCGCTAGGATTCGTTGTTCTTGTAGTCCTTCGGGCATTATATCTCACCTCCTTTTGTGGAAAGTCTGTCTTACCAGCTTAAAAGGTTGAATTAGTTATCCAAGGGTGGAAGTCTTGGGAAGCATCACCTATCGCAACACAAGTAAGCGATATGCAAGGTAAGCGTATACTCCATTCAGCATTAGGCGCATTTCTGCGTGATTGTGAAATTTGATTAAACCTGTAACAGGGGGAGTCTGTCTAATTTCGCACGTCGTAAGCACTTACAGCACGTTAACACTATCAAAGTGTATCAGAAAGTTCGGTCAGAGGCAAGCGATTTTTCGCGATGATTCAGGGATAGGAGTTGGCTCGTTCTATATTAATATAACGCAAGTTGCTAGTTGTCGGCATATTCAAGCCAGGAGCCCCTAATCCCCGAAATCGACGGTTTTGTGTCGAGATGTGAATCTCGACCTACAGGTTCTGATGGATTTTTAATAACTAGCAACTTAGATTAATATAAAAAGAGAAGGTGCATACAACAATGGCAAAACAGATACTGATTGTGGAAGATGATAGCGATGTCGTGGGGTACATTGAACATCTGTTGAAAAGTTTAGGATATGGCGTTTGTGCTATCGTTTCGTCTGGGGAAGTAGCAATGCAAAAGGCAGCAGAGGTACATCCGGATTTGGCACTGGTAGATATGATGTTGGCAGGAGATATGGACGGAATAGCTGTCGCTGAACAGATGCGTGCCCGTTTCAATATTCCTGTAGTATATCTAACGGCTTATGTGGATCAACGCCTACTGAAACGTGCACAGATAACCGAGGCTTTTGGCTATGTGCTCAAACCGTTTGCTGAAAGGAGATTACACCTTAACATCGAGATTGCGCTCTATAGGCATGAGATGGAGAGGAAATTTAAGGAGAGCGAACAGTGGCTTTCGACAATTCTGAGAAGTATCGGTGATGCCGTGATTGCTACGAACGAAAATGGATACGTTCAGTTTATCAACTCCGTGGCCGAAGATCTGACCGGCTGGAGTCAGGAGGACGCTTTTGGTAAAGATCTGGAAGAGGTTTTTAATGTGGTTAGCGAAGATACCGATGCCCCCATTAAAATACATATCATGGAAGCACTCCGGGGCAGAATTATTGTCGGTTTGGAGGAACCCAACATACTCGCTGCCCGTGATGGCAAAGAGACTCCTATTGACTACAGTGCTGCCCCCATCAGAAACGACAAGAAAACCGCAACCGGCGTCGTTTTGGTCTTCCGTAACATCACTAGACGTAAAGAAGCGGAAGAAGCGCTGAGGTTGACGGCGGATGCCTTGCAGAGTCAAACCCGAATCTTACAATCTATTCTGGATAGTATGGGCGATGGCGTGATTGTCGCCGATGAAAACGGGAGATTTTTGTTTTTCAACCCGGAGGCTGAAGGGCTTATTGATATTGCCATGGGTACAACGCTGAACGAATTGCCTGAACAATATGGCTTATTTCTTCCCGATACCATTACCCCCTATCCATCAGATGAGTTTCCTCTCACACGCGCGATCCACGGCGAGTTTTCCGACAACGTTGAAATGTTTATACGCAATGAGAATGTGCCCCAGGGGGTTTATATTGAAGTTGCCGGCAGACCGTTACAAGATGAATTGGGCAAACAAAGAGGAGGCGTTATCGTTTTCCGCGATGTCACTGAGCGCAAGCGAACAGACGAAGCCCTCGCCCGCGCTTACACGCAGGGCAGGTTGGAGATTGTTGATACATTGCTCCACAATATTGGAAATGCTATCAATAGCGTGACAATAGGCATTGGGACCGTTTACGAAAATCTAGTGAAGAATCGACTGACAAGCCGGCTCAGGGCATTGGCAAATGCAATCGAAGGACATCAAGATGACTTTGGCGATTATGTCAAAAATGACCCACAAGGTCAAAAAGTTGCACCTTTTATCATCGGTCTCGCAGATGATTTTATGAGCCAGGATAAAAAGTTGGCAGAGACAGTCAGTCGTGTACAGGATAGAGCCGAGCATATCGCAGATATCGTCAGAATGCAGAAGTCACTTGGCAGAAGTAGTGTGTATCGCAAAGATGTCAATCTCCAGCAGGCAATAGATGATGCCATTACGGTGTTGGCGGAATCTATCAAGAAAAGAGATATTGAAATTCATGTTGATTGCAAAAATACACCAGAAGAGATTCGGACACAAGAGAGTCAATTTCATCAAATGTTGGTTAATCTTATCAAAAATTCGGTTGAAGCTATAGACG
>JAGWBT010000022.1:0-2072 GCA_021295755.1 Candidatus Poribacteria bacterium | reverse complement strand
AGAGTTCGGTGTAATGTTAAATTGACTTCTTTTATCCTTGAGGTAGTTGATAACGGTATCGGCATTGAAAAGGATAAGTTCACAGTCATTTTTGGGGGAGATTATACAACCAAGGAGTCGGGCAGTGGGCTTGGTCTTCATTCGATAGCGAACTTCGTCGATGGATTGAATGGGAAGATCTACCCATTAAGCAATGGTATCGGCAAAGGGACGACGATGCGAGTGATTCTCCCACTTTCTGCCCTTACCCCATGAGGACTCGTTCCCAATAAATAGGGATGTACATCCACGCCTGCCAGATAAATAGACGTGGGATGTGAAATATTTAAAGCCTGTTTGAAAATCCAACATCACGTAATACAGAGTAGAGAACAACGATTGTTGTCCCTACTGAATCAGCGCAAAATAGGTGTGTATTATGGAATTCAAAAAGGACTGGAACTATCGTGTCTTAGTCGTCGATGATCAACGGGAGATACATCAGGACTTTGAAGAGATGCTCACGCCCGGTGTCGCGGGTTCGTCAACAGATGATTTGGCAGAAGCGTTTGCTTCAGAAGTCGATGAGAGTTTTCTGCCGAAATTCAAACTCCTTCACGCAAGGAGCGGCTCAGAAGCTTATGACATTGTGAAAACGACGATCGAAACGGGCGATCCAATTGCTGTCGCATACGTAGATATAAGAATGCCACCGGGCATGGATGGGATTGAAACTACGCAGCGTATCCGAGCCATTGACGAAAATATTGAGATTGTTCTCATGTCTGCGTATACCGATAAATCGCTCGGTGAGATTGTCCATGAGATGGATCTACTTCACAAACTACTCTATATCAGAAAGCCATTTGCTCGCGAGGAGATTCAGCAGATTACGCTTGCCCTTGCGGAGAAGTGGAACGTCGAGAGCGAACTGGGGGACAAACGTCGCCAACTCGAAATCAGCAATCAAAGGCTTAAATCCGTTCTTGATTCCACCGGGGATGCCATTGCGATGTTTGATGTCACAGGACATCTGCAGTTCGCAAATCGGGGATATGAGGAGATGTTTGAATTGACAACGGATGTACTGAAGCAGATGTCGCCGGAGGAGTTAGGTAAGCATGTTAAAGGGTACTTCCAGGAACCGGGACGCTTTGAAGAGGCAGAAACTCAACTTCTCGCACGGCCTGAGAAGGTGTTTGAAGAGGTCGCTGAGGTTCGCCGACCCGAACGCAAAATGCTCTACCGATTCACAGCGCCGGTATACGATATTGAGCAGAAGGTCATCGGGCGGATTATCGTTTTTCGGGACATCTCCAAAGAGATCGAAATTAGCCAGATGAAGGTTGAAGTCTCTCGTTTACGCACTGAACTCGAAATGAAATATGCGTTTGATAAGATTATCGGCAAGAGCGAAGCGATGAAGGCGGTTTACGTCCTTATGCAACAAGCGATCGAAAGCAATATTACCGTTCTGATTCAGGGAGAGAGCGGTACAGGCAAGGAACTCGTCGCAAAAGCCATCCATTTTAATAGCCTACGAAAAGCGGGACCCTTTGTCGATGTCAACTGCGCTGCTATTCCAGAGTCTCTTATTGAAAGCGAACTTTTTGGACATGAACGTGGCTCCTTCACCGGCGCGACGGTGCAAAGAATTGGGAAATTTGAGAGCGCGAATGGGGGAACCATCTTTCTTGATGAAATCGCTGATATGCAGCCGCTGGTTCAAGCCAAATTGTTGCGTGTGCTGCAGGAACGAGAAATTCAGCGTGTCGGGGGCACGGGCAACATTCCCATCAACGTTCGGGTAATCGCAGCGACGAACCAGGATCTCGAAGCTGCAGTAAAAGCCGGTCGGTTCCGCGAAGACCTTTTTTATCGTATTGCCGGTTTTCCAATACCGATTCCATCTCTCAAAGAACGGCGTGAAGACATCCCCCTGTTAGGACACCATTTTTTGCAAGAATATGCCAAGGCTGCTGATAAGCCGGTCTCAGGATTTTCCACCGGTGCGTTACAATTGTTAATGAGCTATGACTGGCCCGGCAATGTACGAGAGTTAGAGAACACAATTGAGCGTGCTGTGCTTTTAG
>JAGWBT010000021.1 GCA_021295755.1 Candidatus Poribacteria bacterium | reverse complement strand
TATGATATGCTACAAAGCCGAACTTGCAGGGTTGAATATTAAGTTTGTATCTGAAGCCTATACCTCACAAACTTGCCCCCAATGTGGAAACCGAAAGAAGCCTACGAATCGAAACTACAAGTGCAATCATTGTGGCTATCAATACGACCGAGACGGCGTTGGTCCACTCAATATCTACAACAAAGAATCGGGATTCATGTTGAGGCCCGTAGATGGGGTTATTTCCACCCACACCTATGTAAATCTGGCTAACATAGCGGATAAGAATACCAATGCTTCAGCTTTGGGAGTACGTCAAAATGAATAGGGTGATTCATGATTCCCACATTTACACTTCCACTCGGCTTTCTTGCACTTCTGGCAATTCCGGGGCTTGTTGCCATCTATCTGCTACGCACTCGATCGCGACGTTACCCTGTGTCTAGTCTGATGCTTTGGGTGAACCAGCAGCAGGCGCGTCAAGGCGGCTTGCGTGTTGAGCGGTTGCAGACACCGCTGCTATTCTTTCTGGAGTTGCTCGCGATTATACTACTTGCCCTTGCAGTCGCATCCCCAATTATTCGGACGATGCGAGGTGCAATACCACTGATGGTGGTTCTTGATGATTCCTTCTCGATGTTGGCAGGTGTTGATGAGACCCCCAAGAGCCGGGCAATTGTAGCACTTGAGGAGCAATTCCGACGAGTCGGGAGGTTCAATCCCCTCGCCAACCGCCGCTATGCAGTGCGCTACGTACTTGCAGGTACAGAGCCACAGGTACTGAACGAACCGGCGCGAACCGCGGAGGAGGCGATAGCCCAACTGGAAGCGTGGCGATGTCTCTCGCCATCTGCGGATTTAGGTGCAGCGATTAACCTCGCTGCTGAACTTAGTGGACAGAAAACTCTCATACTGGTTCTGACAGATGAGCCTCCACCTCAAATGCTGAAGGAAGACCGAATGCAGTGGTGGGCGTTCGGAATCCCTCACTCCAACATGGCGTTTGTCAATGCGACGCGGACCGTTACCGATTCGGGTGAACGGTGTCTGTTGGAGATAACCAATCTTTCACCACATGTAGACAGCACAGAGTTAATCGTGGAGGTTGATGACGCTGCTTCCCAATCGTCATCTTCACTGCTACATCAATCTGTCCTTGAAATCGATTCACGAGCAACGCGCCGGATTTTTCTGAATCTTCCGCCTAAAACGCCGCCATTCCGAGCAAGGATTGGCGATGATGCCCTTAGGATCGATAACAAGGTGATGCTTTTACCACAACACCGAAAACCGGTGCTTGTAGATGTCCGCATTCAAGAACCAAGACTTCGCTCTCTCGTTGAGAACGCGTTGGCATCAACTGATAGAGTTCTGTCGGCAAAAACAGGACCTGAGTTACTGTTTCTTGATGAGACAACGGTTGCCGATGACTCCGCCGAGGCGTGGTCTATGCGCGTTATCACCGAACCAACGGCATCGGCTTATCTTGGTCCCTTCGTCATTGATTTGACTCACCCTTTGGCCGAAGGGCTTTCGCTCGACGGCGTTGTATGGGGCGCTGGTACGAAGGAGCAGTTTATGGGCACACCGATTATCACCGCCGGAAATGTGCCCTTGTTGACCGACACCGAGCGATTCACAGGAGCCCATGAAATCCGATTGCGCCTACGCCCTGACCTGTCAACACTCCAGAATTCGCCGAATTGGCCCATACTGATGTGGAATCTCCTTCAGTGGCGGGCATCGCAGACACCCGGGTTAGAACGAACTAACCTTCGGTTAGGCGAGGTTGCCGTGCTGACAACCAAGTTGGGCACAACATCTGTGGAAGTAGTTTCACCCGATGGTGGGACGCTTGTGCAGCCTGTACTTGATAGAACGATAAATCTTAAAGCCGGCGCAATCGGTATCTATGAGGTACGTGCAGGACTTGACAAATACGCGTTTTCCTCAAATGCACTCTATCAAGCCGAATCAGACCTTACTAATAAGGCTACGGGACGTTGGGGTGATTGGGGTGACGCGACGCTGCGGTGGTGGGGCTATCAGAGTTTTGCATGGTTCTTCCTACTGCTCGCCATCGGTATTTTAACACTACACCTGTTTTTCGTAAAACGTGAAACGTGAAACCCATTTGTTCACTATCATTAAGGCATTTGGGCTAGCAAGACCAACCTACGGAGCTAAAAAAATGAAAGTTTTCCACTTAAGAACCGAACAGAAAATCGAGAAGTCACAAGACGAGTTATTCAGCTTCTTTTCAAACGCATACAATCTAGCGGAGATAACACCCCCTTGGCTCTATTTCCAGATGCTTACACCCGCTCCCATTGAGATGAAGGTTGGGACGTTGATCGACTATCGTTTGAAATTGCGTGGTATTCCGATTCGCTGGCAAAGCGAGATAACAACTTGGGAGCCACCTCACGCCTTTGTTGATGAACAGCGTCGTGGACCCTACCGCCGCTGGATCCATAAACACACCTTTGTTCCCGTTCCCGATGGTACACTAGTAAGAGATGAGGTAGATTATGCGGTACTTGGCGGTTCGCTTGTGCAGAAGTTTTTTGTCGCCCCAGACATAGAGAAAATTTTTGCCTACCGTACCGCGAAGTTAAAAGAACTCCTCACGTAGTTCCTATAATGAAATTAACCTTTCGGATGCATCACAGCAGTCCAAATTTGGAGGAATGTGTGACCGAGCATTTGACCTCTAAATCACAAACATATAGTGATTGTAATGATAACCTTCTTTACTTGACCGCCACCCCGCACGAGGTAGGGCTTTCGGCGCAGTGGCTTGGGCGTATCTCCTCAACAACGCAAGGGTTCATTGACAATCAGCGGCTCGCCGGCGCGGTCACGCTTGTTGCTCGGCGTGGGAAGGTTGCGCACTTTGAAGCATACGGCATGATGGACATCAAAGCAGACAAGCCGATGCAAAAGGACACAATTTTCCGCATCTACTCGATGACCAAGCCGATCGCTGCCGTGGGTGTGATGATGCTCTGTGAGGAAGGTAGGCTAACGCTCGACGCACCGGCATCAGTATATCTACCCGAATTAAGCGGACTGAAGGTAGCACAGGACCCTGAGGGCGACCTGTTCACGCCGGTCAAGGTTGACCGGGCAATGACCGTTCAGGATCTGATGCAGCACACCGCCGGATTGCCCGGTGCTGCCCGATACATGGGCGGCAATACCGCAGTCGATAAGCTCTATCGTGAGGCAGGCTTACACCGTTTGCACGAGTGCAACCTACGGGAGCTTGTCGAGCGGTTAGGCAGAATCCCGCTATTGTATCAACCGGGAACAAAATGGCACTACAGCATCGCTGCCGATGTCTTAGGACGACTCATCGAAGTTGCTTCCGCTCAACCCTTTGACCAGTTTCTAGCCGAGCGCATTTTTCAGCCGTTGGGCATGGTTGATACCGGATTCTATGTACCAGTGGAGAAGATTGATCGACTAGCGGGTATGTACGGTTCAAAACCGTCGGGAGGCTTACAGACCATTGACGCACCAGAGGGCGGCACCGGACACATATCCAAGGCCAGTTTTATAGAGAAACCAAGATTCCTGTCCGCCGGCGGTGGCTTGGTTTCCACGGCATCGGATTTCGCTCGGTTCTGCCTGATGCTCTCAGGCAAGGGCGCATTGTCCGGGAAACGGTTGATGAAAGCGGAATCCATCGAGCTGATGACCTGCAACCATTTACCCGAAAACTTGATACCGCTCGACAAAAAACCTGAAGATCGTTATGGCGGACTTGGTTTTGGGCTGGGTGTCTCAGTTCGCGTCCAACAGACCGACTGGGTGCCTGCTTCCCAAATCGGTGAGTACGGTTGGATCGGCGGCACTAGTACCGAATTTTGGATCTCGCCGCGGGATGAATTGGTATCAATCACCTTAGCGCAGCACATTCCTTTTTCTGCGTTAAGCCATACAGTTAAGCCGCTAGTCTACGCGGCGATTGTGAAAGATTGACCCATCCGAGCCAAGCCGGGGTGCAGCGAAACATAACACTACACATGGATGTCACCGTCCTTGAAAATGAGATTGATTGGTGGTATACTCATTGTATCTACAATTTGATAGGAGGAAAAATATGGAAACTCGTGTGCGGAAATGGGGCAATAGTTTAGCCCTGCGTATTCCTAAACCGTTTGCTAACCAGATCGGATTAAAACCTAATTCACTAGTCAAATTATCGCTCCGCGGTGCGGAGTTGGTCATTGTACCTGTGAAATCGCCCGGTTTGAAGTTAGATGACCTTTTAGCTCAAGTGACTGAACACAACTTACACGGTGAAGTGGACACTGGACCTGCGGTGGGTGGTGAAGCATGATGAGCTCAGCTGAGTATGTCCCACAGCGCGGTGATGCGATATGGATTAACTTCAATCCGCAAGCGGGACATGAGCAAGCCGGACGGCGACCCGCTGTTGTGCTCTCACCGGGTGGTTATAACGACAAGACCAGTTTGGTGATCCTCTGTCCAATTACCAACCAAGTGAAAGGATATCCCTTTGAGGTTGCTATTCCTGCGGGACTAGATGTGACAGGCGTTATTCTGACAGATCAGGTCAAAAGCATGGATTGGCGAGCGAGAAATGCAGCGTTGATATGCCCTTTGTCCGCGGAAACAGTGGATACCACCTTACAGAGAGTTGGAACACTCATGACAAGGGAAGATGGGACTTGACGATAACACGAAACGTTGTACAACAGTATCGCGTATTTGATAACATAGATTGCGCGGAATTTTAGATCTGTGTCCTTCTTTAATCTATGGCAATCTGTGATTCAGACAATTACGCCTCTTCTTAACTTGAAATAATATCAACCATGACACTCCTCCACCCAATCTGGCTGCTCCTGCTCATTCCCCTGATTATATCCCTGCGTGTGTGGAAACTGCCGTCCCGTCTCTTAGGTGGACTGCGTATAGCGATACTGTTCTTCATCCTATTAGCGATGTGCGGGCTAGCTGTGAAATTGCCGAGTCGGGCGGGGACGATTGTCGTCGTGGCGGACAGAAGCCAGTCGATGCCTCCCGACAGCGTGGCAAAGCAGAAAGAGACGATTGATTTAATCCAAGGTGCCATGAGGAGCGATTCTAACCTTGCTGTCGTTTCCTTTGGTAGAGGTACTGCCGTCGAACAGTCCCCCCAACGTGGCAAATTCACGGGATTCGTTAACGAAGTTTACGGGGACGCTTCCGACCTAAATGGTGCCATTGAGAAAGCGATGGCACTCATCCCA
Organism: Candidatus Poribacteria bacterium; assembly: GCA_021295755.1. NCBI lineage: Bacteria > Candidatus Poribacteria > Candidatus Poribacteria bacterium. Next base: position 19,013 of record JAGWBT010000021.1, on the reverse strand, counting down.
CAAGACGCGCCCGGTAGAGTGCTACTGCTCTCTGATGGAAGGTGGACGGGAAAAGACCCATCGGGGATAGCGGCTCAAGCTGCAGCGCGGGGGCTCTCCCTCGATTACCGCCTCATGCAGCGGGCTTCTACCAATGATGTCGCCATTTCCCATATAGATGCACCGGAGACCGTCAACCCCGGCGAATCCTTCATGCTTGCGGCGTGGATACACGCGCCGGTGCCAGCCGAGATCTCATACGAACTACTCCGCGGGAATCAGCGCTTGGCCGCTGGCACACGAAAATTGTCAGCCGGGTTGAGTCGGCTCATCTTTCGAGACAAGGCGATACAACCGGGAACACATCGATATACCGTGCGGATAGTGGGGACTGAAACCGATCCGGTGCCAGAGAATAACACAGCAAAGATTCTGGTAGGTATTGAGGGATTTCGTCCGATTCTGCACGTCACTAATGCTTCCGATTCCGGGCTAGCCCGTCTGCTACAGGCAGGAGGATTGGATGTAGAAACCGCTCCCCCATCGGCACACCGTTGGTCGCTTGATGAGTTGTCGGGATATTCTGCTGTGTTAATTGAGAATGTGCTGGCAGATGAAGTTGGACGCCAAGGTATGGAGAACCTCGCCTCTTGGGTGAGAGAGACCGGGGCAGGGTTCATGATGACAGGCGGAAAACACGCTTACGGACCAGGCGGCTATTTCCGTTCACCGCTTGAACCGATTATGCCGGTCTCAATGGAGTTGCGGCGAGAACACCGGAAGCTGTCGCTCGCTATCGTAGTTGCAATGGACAGGTCTGGCAGCATGTCAATGTCTGTGGGCGGCGGGAGAACAAAAATGCAACTTGCGAACCTCGCCACGGCAGAGGTATTTGATATGCTCTCGCCGATGGATGAATTTGGTGTGGTTGCAGTCGATAGCTCACCCCACATCATTGCAGACCTCGCGCCGGTTGCCAATAAATCGCACGTCCGGAACGACATTCTGAGAATCGACTCCCGAGGCGGCGGGATCTTCGTCTACGAAGCACTTTCAACCGCAGCTAAGATGCTCCTGAATGCCCAAGCCGGCACCCGGCACATCATTCTCTTTGCAGACGCTGCCGACTCGGAAGAACCCGGACGATACCGCGAGCTGCTTGAGGAATGCCGAAAAGCCAACATCACTGTCAGTGTCGTCGGACTCGGCACACCCAGTGACGTTGATGCCGAACTGCTCCGCGATATTGCCTACCGCGGCAACGGGCGTTGTTTTTTTACCAAAAATGCTCAAGAGTTACCACGTCTGTTTGCTCAAGATACCTTCGTTGTGGCGCGCAGTACATTTATTGATGAGCCAACCGCGGTGCGGGCGACGGGGGGTATGGTCTCCCTGACCGGCAGACAATATGAGATACCGTCTCCGATTGGTGGCTACAATCTCTGCTACCTCCGGCCAGATGCAAACCTCGCGACCGTGACAGTGGACGAGTACGAAGCACCGATTGTGGCAGCGTGGCAGGCAGGGATTGGACGAGTGCTCTGCTATACAGGTGAAGCGGATGGGGCTCATACGGGGCCCATTGCGGATTGGGTAGAGGTTGGTAATTTTCTCACGAGTTTGGTGCGCTGGACGGCAGGCGATGCAGCGAATCTGCCCGGAGAGATGTTGTTGACGCAGAGAATCAGAGATGGAATCAATGTGGTGCAACTACATCTTGATCCAGAACGGGAGGGAGAGGTCTTCAGAGAGCTGCCTACTGTGAAGGTGCTCCGTGGTGTTGTTGGGGAAACGCCGTCTGTCGATGAAACCAAGCTGTCTTGGGCATCTGCTGATACCCTCGCCGTCGATATCCCAATCCACGGTAGTGAAACAGTACTGACAACAGTGGAGATACCGGGGGGCGGAAATATATCGTTGCCCCCTGTCTGTCTACCGTATTCACCAGAGTTCAAGCCCGCTCAAGCAGAATCAGGGCTAGCGACGCTGGAACGACTTGCGAAAGCTACCGGCGGGAAACAACGAATTAATCTAGGAGAAATCTGGGACGACCAGCCACGGCAGCCTCGGCTGATATCACTCCAACCGTGGCTATTGATCGCTGCACTCCTCCTGCTACTTTTCGAAATCTTGGAGCGGCGCACAGGGTTGCTATCCATGAGGCATGGGCAGCAGTTGGTAGAATCGGTGTCACAACGCATACCGAGGAAAGAGCGGGCAGTGGCTCAAGTTGCTGTACCGCCTTCCGAAGAGGAAATGAAACCGTCCACACCGGAAGAACCGGACAAACCTGAGGTGCCTTCCGATCGGGATGGGATGCTCAGCGCTTTAAGTCAGGCGCGAAGACGCGCTAGCGGGCGGACAGGACGCGAGAGGTAAGGTGTATTTGACATTTCTCTGCTTATCCTGAAAAATAAGAAGGTAATCAAAACTGTATGAATGAAAGTTACCGACAATATCTCATAGATGGTGAACGTGCCGGTGCACGATACGCTTTGACAGCACCGCGCAATGTCCCCTTCGGGATTGCCGGCAGTCAAATGGGGAAACGTCCGGGCAGTTCACTGGAATTTATCGACCACCGCGAATACCAACCGGGCGACGACCTACGCCGAATTGACTGGAGCAGTTTCGCGCGGAGCGATAAATTAACCGTCAAATTATACCGGGACGAAGTCAGTCCACATCTGGATGTCGTCATCGACGGTTCACGCTCCATGGCACTCGAAGATAGCCCCAAGGCACAAGCGACGCTCGGGTTAGCGGCAGTCTTTGCGACTGCCGCATCAAATGTCGGATACGCTCACACCGCTTGGGTCGCGGGTGATGGTTGTCGGCAAGTGGGCAATGGTACAGACCGTCCGTCAATTTGGGACGAGATTGATTTTGCGTACCGTGGAGATCTGTCAACCTCATTTGTCAAGCTGCCTCCATCATGGCGTCCGTTTGGGTTGCGCGTGCTGCTCAGTGACCTGCTCTGGCCCGAAGATCCATTAACAGTATTGGCTCAATTTGCCGAGCGAGCGACAGCGGTTGTTGTGGTGCAGGTCTTGGCGAAGGCTGATGCGAATCCGACCGAACGTGGGAACATCCGACTCATTGACTCAGAGACGGAAGCGGTGCAGGAAATCTTTTTGGATCCCGTCGCCGAAAAACGGTATCGTGATGCGCTTGCCTGTCATCAGGAAAGTTGGCATCTGGCTGCGAAACAGACGGGAGCGATTATGACAACGGTTGTCGCGGAGCAAATATTGAGCGACTGGCGATTGGAGGCGTTAGTTGCGGCGGAGGTGCTTAGTATCACGTGAGCAGGACGGATCGTAACCCAGTGAGAATTGTCTTCGGCTTGTGTGGAGTAAAGCTATCATAGAACAATCTAAATGGTACGACGTGCATGTGGCTACGGCTGTTTCTGCCTTGAGACAAGGAACTTTTATTGCGGAAATTGACAAGGAAAAGCTTGAGGACATCTTTTTTCTAAAAAAATGTAATTTTCCACTTAACGAATATCCCTAAAGGTTGGCAAACAGCGAATATATTGTGTATAATATAAATTGTGTGCCTGTATGTTGTGTCTAGTATAGGTATGCAATCCGACTGCCCACGCTAGTGGGAATGGGAGGATTAGGCCCTTATCCATTAATGACGTTAAATCAGATGGTTTGCGATTTGCTGCTTATAAAGGCAGCTACTAACCATTACCCGAACCAAGGAGGTTCTTTGATGAAACGGTTGAAGCAACACAGTGTTTTGTTCACGGTCCTAGTTACCGTTTTGTACGTCGCTGCGGTGTCGGTACAAGCCGCAACCTTGAGTGTCACGGTGATGGATGCCCAAACCGGTGAAAAACTGAACGATATTTCCGTTACTGTCATGTCACAAACCGGTACTTTCAATGAAAGTCTTAGCTATTCATCCGGTATGCTTAAAATTGCGGATTTGGATGCTGGTGTCTACACGATAACCGCATCTGCCCCCGGTTATGCCGATAAGATAATGGCAAACGTTGAGATAGTCGCCAATGGAACCACATCGGTGGAGATCGCACTCTCCTCAGAGATTATTGAACTTGATCAAGTCTCCGTTTCGGCATCGCGCCGCAGGGAGAAGGTACTTGAAGCCCCGGCGTCGGTCGCCGTTGTTAGTGCCTCACAAATCCGAGACCGTGTTGCACCAAGTGTTACCGAACACTTGAAATCGGTGCGTGGTGTGGACGTTGTGAATACTGGAATAGGTACATCACAGGTTGTCGTCCGCGGTTTCAACAACGTTTTTTCGGGTACACTGCTGTCGCTCGTTGACAACCGCATTGCTCGTGTTCCCTCTCTACGGCTCAATGCCTACACCCTCATCCCAACCTCAAGCGAGGATATTGAACAGATTGAAGTGGTATCAGGGCCCGGTTCAGCGTTGTACGGTCCAAACAGTGCCAACGGCGTCATGCACATCCTCACCCGCTCGCCATTTACCTCTCAAGGAACGACGGTCAGCATTGGCGGCGGTGAGCAGAGTATGATGCTCGGATCACTTCGACATGCCGGCGTTATTAATGAAACCCTCGGCTATAAACTTTCAGTCAACGGTTTCCGAGGAAATGATTGGGAAGAGGGACGGTCAACAGAAGACCTCAAGGGGCCGGGCAAACCGATTTTCGATACATACAGAGCGGGAGGCGAAGCTCGTGTGGATTATAAGCCCAACGATGATCTGACGACGATTCTTGCCAGCGGTTTCACACAAACCACCGGTACGGAACTGACTGGGCTCGGTGCCGGTCAAGCCCAAAACTGGACTTACGGTTACGTCCAAGGGCGGTTCATCTATAAAGACCTCTTTGCACAAGCCTTCTGGAATCGTAGTGATGCGGGGGATACCTATACCCTGCGGGACGGCCTACCAGTCGTCGATAATTCCGATCTATACGTCGGGCAGATTCAACACGGTTACAGCCTTGGAGAACGTCAACGCTTTACCTACGGTGCAGATCTGTTGCTGACCCGTCCCGATACCGAAGGGACAATCAATGGTCGCAATGAGGACGACGACAACATCACTGAAATTGGTGCGTACTTGCAGTCGGAAACCAAACTCACTTCGCAGTTAAAGTTCATCCTCGCCGGACGGGCTGACAGCCACAACCACCTCGACGATCTAGTCCTTTCACCGCGTGCCGCACTTGCCTTCCAACCGAACGACGACCATAACTTGAGGCTCACCTATAACCGTGCTTTCAGTACCCCCGGAACCTCCAACCTTTTCCTCGACCGGCTGGCAGCCAAAGATGCGTTTGAGTTAGAGGCGGCATTTCAACCTCTACTCGGTTTCGGTCCCAGTACCGATATATGGGCACAGGGGGTCAGCGGCGGCTTCACCTTCAAGCGGGATGCAAATGGGCGTCCGCAGTTTCGCTCACCCTTCTCACCGATCGCAGAGTTGCCTCCAGAGACCTACATTCCGCTCGATGATCCTGTTTTTACCAATGTCATGTGGAACGTCGGGCGGGGTGCTGTCATGAGTGGCGTGCAGCCGGTTTTTGAAGCAGCCGTAAAGCAGACCATACAGCAAACTTTCACCCCTCAAGCATTGCCTCAGGTTATTGCAGGGCTGCCTCCAGAGACACTTCAAGGAGTGGCGACACAAGCGATTGCAACGCTCTCACCACAAGTGCTGCAAGGATTACCCCCAGAATTTGCCCCATTGCTTCAGCCGGGCGCGATTGCTGCGCTGCCACCTGAACAGCTTCAGCAGATAGTGCCACAAGTGCTTCAAGTGCTGCCACCGGAGGTGGTACAAGGTCTCGCAGCCTCCCTTGCAGCATCCACAGAGGAAGAAATCCTTAATGGATTTGCTAGCCTCATCCCGGAGCAGGTAGACGGGGTGAAAAATGTCCTACGCACCCTTAACCCAGAGACAGCCGAATTTACTGATATTGAAGATGTCAGTAACGTTGACCCGCTTAGGCGAACGATAACACAAACGTATGAATTCGGTTACAAAGGGATTCTCATGAACAAGTTGGCTTTCTCTGCCGATGTCTATCACACAAGGATTAAGGATTTCATCGGTCCCTTGGTTGTTGAAACCCCGAATGTGTTCTTAGACGCGGAGACATTAAGCGCCTTCCTCGGACAGCACTTCACAGCGGCGTTAAGCGATCCCAAAAATGCGACACTCAATCAGGCGTTGCTTGCGTTTGATGCGCCCGCTCAGGGGGGTAACGGAAACGGCTCGGCTGTTGATGAGCTGACAAAGTTGTTCGTGGCTGGCACCGAGAACAACGGTCCCGCTTTTATCCCCTTTGGCACGGTGACACCCGAGCAAGTGTCAGATCCAACCGCAGTTATGTTGACCTATCGCAACTATGGTGATATCTCGCTTAACGGGCTGGATTGCAGCCTGACCTATTACCTCAATCCGAGTTTGAGTATCGGTGGGAATTATTCGTTTGTCGACAAAGACTTATTCGAGACCGAGGTCACAAACAGGAACATCGCCCTGAACGCGCCTAAGAATAAATTCGGGGTAAACGTTCAATACATCAACACCAATCTGGGGTTGGGGGCGGGGGGCCGGGTGAATTTTGTGGCTGGCTTCCCTGTCAATTCGGGAGTTTACATCGGTGAGGTCGAACCGTATTCTACGATTGACGTAAACGTGGGGTATGACATACCGTTCGCGACGAGCCCCCGCCTGTCCCTGACAGTCCAAAATCTGTTGAATACTATGTATCAACCGTTTATTGGTGCTCCGGAAATTGGTCGTTTGTCTCTGGTGCGCCTGACGCAAACGTTCTAATCAATCGGGTTGTGTAGTAGGTCGAGATTCATATCTCGACGAAATACTTAAAAAAACGCCTTGATATCACCACTCATCTGACTTTGGAACGATCCGAGTCGTGATGATTGAATCGGGGCGTTTTTTTATGCCGTGCTTAGAGATTCCGGTCGAGCTGTAGTGCGAGCCAGTAGGGGTAGGTCTCATCACGGTACACGAGTTCAAGGTTTACCTTCCGAACCTCACTTGGCTGAGGCACGACGCCCGGAGGCTTCTCGCTGGCGGGCTTCAGCGTGAAGGTCAGCGTGTTGCACCCTTTTTTCAGCAGTTCCGGTGGCACCGCTGCCTCTAGGTGACAACCGGGTTTGTCCTCCGGATGGTCTGTGATTGTAAGGGGTGTTGTGATGGATTGTTCAGGCTCAACAGCGACCTCTTGACCGTTGATATGCAACTCAATATCGTCCGGCGTCATGAGTTCCGTGATGTTGAGGAGCAACCTCGCACATACCGGCTGACCTCCAGCAAGTGTGGCCGCAAGGTCATCGGGAACGTCAATCTCCATCTCAGCTTTGCCACCCTTGCTGTGGTATCCCAACGCTAACGGTAGCGATAGCTGGTAAACAAAGACCTTGTTGGCATAACGGAGTCGCTCCGGATCGCCCAGTTCCCGGTAAACCTCCCATTGCAAGTTAAAGAAGCGGATTACGTAGTCGTAGAAGAAGATGCCGTCTGCCCCCTGTTCGTAGAGCCGGTGGGCAATTCCCCGGTGTTCGAGATGCTGCGTTAGATGTGCGGGGTAGCCGTTTATCAATCCACCTCGGCGGAACTTGAAAAAGCCGGGTTTGCCCGCTCCTGCCACGAGGCGACAATTGGTTCCCTCAACTGCCCGGTGCCATGCTGAGATGTCCATCTCATAGAAACTAATCGTGCGACAATGCGCAATCAGCACGTCTAGCAAACCCTCTTGGATCCACGTGCGTATATCCAGTCCCTCGCCAAAATGGCATTCGATATCATCTTCTTGGCTTTCGTGCAACTCCGTCCTTCCTGCCTCGGGAGTCAGTTCCAGTCCTTTCTCCTTCCAGATCGAGTCTCGTGAGTATAGCTGTGCGGAAAGCCCAAGGTACTTGCCCTTCTTTTTACCTACCTCGTCTAGCATCCTCCGGACTTCCCGCACATGCTGGTTCATGATCTCACGCCCTTGCGCCTCTTCCCCTACGTTGAAATATGGACCGATACGGGTGTAGTCTAGGTCAAGTCCGTCAATATCATAATTTTCCGCAACCTCACGCAAGAATTCCAGATTCTGTGCAGCAATCTCCGGATTACTCCAATCGTAGGTTGGGGACACTTGGGCATCGCGTTTCGATTTCAGGCGTAGTTGTGGATTCTCTCTGTAGAACTTGGTCTGATATCTTTCAAATTCGAGCACCCTGTATGTATGATGACCGTCGTTCATACGGCGACTGCCCCAAGCTTGAATACCACAGCAGTGGCACTCGTCAACAAATACAGCCATGGGATCCATACCCGCCTCGACCCAAGCGTGCTGCGTTTCCCACATTTCAAGGACATCGGATTTCTGGAAAGCTCTGATCACACCGAGGCACCGCTGCAGGATTCCTACGTGCGACCCCTCAAAACACTGAACAAGAGAGCGAATTTGCCGCTCAGCCTGCTCAGGGCTACAGGGAGTCTCCCCGGCATCGTAGGTCGCAATGAGTCGCTGGCGCTCCCGTAAGGGAATTAGCCCTTGACGATTTAGCATGGACGCCTCCTTTACACGTTCCAATCCAATTTAGATACTACTCGTTCAAAATACCGATTAACTCACGGCTGGAAACCCACTGCCAACGAGGGGTTCACCACTGTTGACTTCGATAGTTGGGACGAGGCAATGGTGCCCGGCTTGTGCATCGTTGAAACAGACCTCTTGGGCGTAGTAAATTATCACAAAGGCGCGACGTTGCCGATTGGTCGTATTCTGCGGGGTTGCATGGAAGTTCAGGCAGTGGTGAAACATACATTCACCCGTTGAAAGTTCCACAGGCACGCCGAAACTGGCAGGATGTTCCTCCATTTTCGCTCGCTCGGTCTTGAGGGTCGGATCTTTTGATGACGCCTCTTCCTCTCTCTTCTTCGCTTCCGGGGAGAAGCGGGGGTCTCGGTGGCTGCCCGGAACCACGTGCATACAACCGTTCTCCACAGTGGCATCATCAAGGGCAAGCCAGCAGCTAAGGATTTGTGGTGCAGAGAGGGGCCAGCCGTAGAAATCTTGGTGGAACCGGAAATGACCATTGTCCTGTGGTGGTTTGGAGATAATGTGGTCATGCCACAGACGTACCTCCGGCGTCTTCAATAGCGTCTTAGCGATTCCAGTTATCAGCGGGTGCCGGACCGTTTTTTCGTACTCCTTATCTCGCTTCCACATATTGACATACTGGGTGAGGACTCGTGGCTCCTCCTCGGTGTCTTTGATTTTACGGCGGTGTCCGACGCTGAACTCGGGGGATGAATCATCACCTCCTTCTAATTCAATATCAACAATCCGATTCAACCCATCAATAAGTGCTTTGATCTCGGTCTGTTCTAAAACCTTTCCATATCTAAGATAACCGTTCTCATCAAAAAATTTTGCTTGCTCTTCGGTAACCATTTTTTCCCTCCGGTCTCTGTTTGCTCGTGCCTCGGATAAACTGGTGAAATCAACACTACTTTTGTCGAGACGGGGTGATTGTATCACACTTCTTGCAAGTTGTAAATACCGGACGTTTTTCCGTAGTTCAGGCAGGATGCCCCACCTACAAAGCCCCAGCGGGGCGACATGTGGATAGCGTCTCTATTGCAGACACTCGAAAGTTTGACAGCTTGCCGAAGGTGACATATAATAGAACGAACCGATAGAAGTAAACTGGAGTTGATTGGGAACGACGTTATTTCCAATAATAATATAGTGTGAGAACGGAGGAAAATCATGGTACAGAAGAGGGTACTCGTTACTGGGATGAGTGGATTAATTGGCGGCCTCGTGCGAGAACGCATAGAGGGCAAGTGTATCTTGAGCGCACTGAATCGTCGTCCGGTAGAGGGAGTCGAATGCCATCAAGCGGATATCGATGACTTAGACGCCATTCGACCTGCTTTTGAGGGGATTGATGTGGTTGTGCATCTAGCTGCGATGGCGCAACCGTCGGGCATGACATGGGAAGAATTGTTGAGCGCAAATATCATAGGGTGCTACAACGTTTTTGAGGCATCACGACAGGCGGGTGTTAAGCGAATCGTTTTCGCTAGCAGCGGAGCAACCGTCCGAAATTGGGATCGCGTGTTTCCCTACAACGCAATTGTTGCAGGACGTTATGATGAGGTCCCTGAGACCTGGAAGAAGGTAGATCACGAAACGCCGACGTGGCCCGGGGGACTCTATGGCTGCACGAAGGTTTTTGGCGAAGCGTTGGCGAGGCATTTTACGGACACTTGTGACATCTCGATAATCAGTCTACGCATCGGTGCGGTCACCCATGCAAACCGTCCGACAGACACTCGTGGTTTTTCTGTCTGGTGTAGTCAACGGGACGTTGCACAGATGATCGAAAAGTGCATTGAAGCACCTGACAGCGTGAAGTTCGATATTTTCGAGGTTGTGTCGGATAACAAGTGGGCTTATCGTGATATTTCACATGCCCGTGAGGTGGTTGGATATGCGCCTGAGGACGCAGCAGAAGATTATCGCTAGTCGAGGGCTTCTGTGTGTAGGGAACAACGATCGTTGTTCCCTACGAATGATAAGGGAGGAAGCGGTAAACACTCATTCAAATTGCTTTGTTCCCCACGATTTGCCATAAAAGCCGGTCAAGTATTGACTCAGCGATATAATCCCAACAGCTTGCCCCCCTGTAATCCTAGTATCGCCTGGATCCCCCGCACGCCCAACAAGATATACTTTCCCTTCAGACGCAAGGAACACCACGCAGAGCTTCGGATAAAATGTCAGGAAATCGCTGACCTTCGGTAAATCAGAAGACTGATGGGGTATACCGACGAAGGTCAAGCCACGCTGTAGGGAGAAGGTCGTCGACAGAGGTAAACCGACTAGACTAACGGTTAGCGGCGCGTTCATGTACACGGCTACACCTTGATTCGTACTAAGTGCTTGCTCTGAATCGCTAAAAACCTCTATCCAGCGGTCGCCATCGTAGATATACATGTGGGCAGGCATGAGGGCTTGGAACAGATTGCCTACCGTTTCAATGCCCATAGACTCACCATTCACCTGCGTGACCTCAAGGGGAATGTGAACAAAATTCCAGCCGGCATAGAGATCTAGTTCAAACTCATAACTTCCCTACGATAATACGCCCTATATTAGAAGATACACAAAAAAGTCAAAAAAAATACCCCAGTCTCTGATAGGTAGTTATCTGCGTGCAGCTAAGCTAAATCGCTACTTATCAGAAATTGGGGTGTTTTTTGATGTAATATATTACTTTCTCAGGACTGACGCAAATTTGGTACACGGGGGTAGATTTTTGATTTTTAACCCCCTAAATCCCCCCCCGATTTCATCGGGATGTGCCCCTTATCAGGGGGACTTATGAACGCGCTGCGTAAGTCCTAAATATAGATATAGTGAAACCCACACACGCAATCCAACCGACGATCAAGTGTTGGGTAGGCACAAGACCTCCCCCTACAGATTTGTGAGATTTCAAGCTAATGGCCAGATGGTTTGTACGTCCCGATACATCGAGGATTCTCGTGCCGTTCCGCCTGTCCCGATCTATCGGGGAGCATTCCGATAAAATTGGAACTTGTAGGATCTCACGCATCACGTTTCGCGTTCTACGCTTTTTTACCGGTATCGCTCCACATCGGTGGGTTCAATTATCTCCTCACTCAAGGAAATATTCAATTTCTTCACCCACTCCAGGATCTGCTGATAAGTCGTATCTGGCACATCAATGCCATGGGTCAGACGCTGGATACGAGAACGGTGCTCGTAATCACCGGGAACCAACACCTCATCAAAGCCGGGCGCGGATGGTATCGATTTAATACCATCGAGAAACGCACGCACACCTTGTTGGTACGTCTCCAACGGAGTAAATGCGTTGACATTCAACACCTGCATAAACTGTCCACCCATTGCGCCACGTCCAACATCGAAATTTCCACTCAATCCACCTAGCAGACACATGAGTAACGAGAACGCGTAGCCCTTGTGTTTGCCAAACGGCAGCAAAAATCCACCGTCATAGAAATCCGGTGTTTTGACGCTAGGATTGCCATCTTTATCCACAATGCAGCCTTCGGGTAAATCAACACCCCGGCTTTGGGCAAACATAATCTTCCCGCCGGCGATCATACTTGTTGCAAAGTCGATGACAAATGGCGCATCATCGCCGGTAGGGACACCGACGGAAATGGGATTGGTACCAAGAGCCCCACTGGCTCCACCAAAGGGGACGATATTCCCACCATCCTTCACACCGTTGCCATTGGTCGTGATGCCAATGCACCCCGCTTGGGCGGCTTGCTCTGCGTATTCGCCAAGCCGACCGATATGCCCGGTGTGTATGAGAGTCACACTACAGGTGTCAGCCTCTCTCGCCTTCTCGATTGCCCGTTCCATCGCTATTCGCGCGGTATGGTGCCCGAAACCGTTTCCGCCATCAACGCGCAGGGTATTAGTAGTTTCATCGATAAAATCTGGTTCAGCGGCAGGTTGCGTCCTACCGTCTTCGATACTTTGCAGATAGCTCGGAATGCGGATCACGCCGTGCGAGTCGTGTCCGGCGAGGTTTGCATTCACCAAAATCTCCGCCACATTTTCCGCGATGTGACGAGGCGTATCCGCCGCCATAAACACCTCTCGCGTCATCGCGTGTAGGTAGCTCGCCTTAAAGGAATGCGTTGTACCCATAATTCTGCCTCCTTTTTCATATTGCTTATCTCATCTATTGCGGATTAATCGGATGAAACCCTATAGAATTGAAGTGCATTGTCCCGGAACAACTTTCTCAACTCATCATCTGAACAACCGCTGACCGCCCACTCTAAGGTCTCGACCCATCTCGGATATTCGGTCGCCTGCGCTGCCACGGGCCAATCACTGCCGTAGATCGCACGATCAAATCCGAAGCACTCCACTACATGATCTATATAGGGCTTCAGATCATCTCGTGTCCATGTCTCAAAATCGGCTTCAGTTACAAGACCGGAGACCTTACAAAAGACGTTGGGGAATTCAGATAGCTCTTTCAGCTCGCGTTTCCACGGCTCAAAGAGTTGATCTTTTATGTTCGGTTTGCCGATATGGTCTAATATAAACTGAATGTTCGGACACTGCTTGACGAATTGGATGGTATTGGCAAGGTGCCGATGGTAAATACAAATATCAAAACTCAAGCCGAATTCCTCAAGCGATTGAACACCTCTGATAAAATCGGACTGCACACAGAATTCGAGGCTTTCTGATTGAATCAGACGACGAATCCCTTTTACCATCGGATTTTCAGCTAGTTGCTCAAGAAGCGGTCTCGCACCGTCCCCTTTCTCAAGTGGTGCCCCTGCCACAATCCCCCTGATTCGAGGGTCTTCTTTCGACAACGATGTGATCCACTCTGCCTCTTTGAAATTTTCGTCGGGATGGGGATCGCATTGCACAAAGATCATTGTTCCGACATCGACCGTCCCGCAAGCGTGTCGATAATCCTCTAGCAAATAGGGTTTGTTCAGGAATGGAACATCTTGAAGCCACGGGTATCTCAGAACACTCGGATCCCAGAGATGAATGTGTGTATCAACGATTGGAAAATCAGGCATACTATCACTCCTTGATTAGTCTTCTAATGTTTGAATTGTGTATTCTTGGATTTATCGGATTTTTGTGCCGATCTTGTTTTGCCCTCAGTCAAAAAGATTGTAACATACATGACGAAAAAGGCAACGGAAATTTTCGGTTGACAAGCTAGAGGGCTGGTGCTATTATGTCGCGGAGATAACCTTGATTTTGCGAGCACTAAATTACCAGCAGTAGAGAGGGAAAACATGGGAACAAATTCGACCGATTCGATTCAGGGAACATCGCGCAAACGAATACCAATTATCACCAAGGTGCTCCTGGTTCTTCTCGTGCTTCTACTTATTTTCTTTTTTTTGCAGTGGTATTTGATAACAGAGCTGTTCAGTTTTGCCGCAGATCTCATGAAGGCTCAACTGATACAGCAAGCACCTGATGGTGTCGATGCAGAAGCGATCAGGGCGACGTTCAATCGAGTTGAACAAGCGATGCAGGCTATGCCGTTAAGCTATCTACGGGGACAGGTGCGTTTGAGGAAAGTCAGAATTGCGATAGATTATGCGTCGAAGGCGAACAAGGATGGACTGTGGAGTGCGGAAGAGATCAATACGCTGCTAAAAATGACGGATGCCGCTGTGGGATACAAAGGAAAGGAACAGTAGCGGATGAAAGAATTGTCAGACCCTTACGAAAAATTTGCGTATCCCTATGACCGCATGATGGCGAATGTTAACTATGTTCGCTGGGCAAGCTATATAGAGGACCTCTTCAAGCACTATAAATCCGAGCCGCGGAAGATCTTAGAGGTTGCCTGTGGCACAGGGGCATTGACGGTGCTGATGGAGGAACGCGGCTACGAAATGTGTGGTTTAGACCGCGCCGAGGGAATGTTGACAGTTGCGCGCCAAAAGGCGGAGGAACGTTGGCTAGATATCCCATTTATTCGGGGCGATATGCGCGATTTCGACCTTCAGGAGCAGTTTGATGCCGTGCTTTGTATCTACGATAGTATCAACTATGCGGTTGATGAAGCCGAGCTTGAGGCGGTTTTCCGGGCAATTTCAAAGCATTTAGTTCCGTCCGGGTTGTTTATCTTTGATGTTACCACGGAGCGGAATATCGTTCAGCACTTCCATGGGCAGACATTTTCGGAGAACCATCCTGACTACTCCTATACGTGGAAGAATATGTACACCTATCACGATAAGATTTGCCGAACAGCACTCACCTTCTTTATTCGAGAAAGAGATCTATTTCGCCGCTATGAAGAGGTTCACGTTCAGAAAATCTTTGAGGTCAGCACCGTCAAAAAGTTGTTGAAACAGACCGGATACAAAATGCTCAGTGCGTATGATATGTACACATTTAGCCGGTGGAATCGACACTCCGATCGGATTAATTTTACCGCGCGTAAGGAGGAGGCATGAAGATGACCGAGGAGAAGGCAGCCATGACCGTAAAATCGGCGCTGTTACACTTGGAAATCAATGGCTGGTGCGTGGTTGAAGACGTCATTCCTGAAGATAAGGTGGGGGCGATACGTGGAAGCGTTGAGAAAACAGTCGAGGCACACGGAACTTACACCGGTGTCGAAGGCGTGGGGACTCGGAAAGGCTTGCTAGCATTCAATCAGTCGTTCGCACCTTACCTCGCTGACAAGCGCGTTTTAGGGATCGCCGAGGCGTTATTCGGACCACATGTGCGTATCTCTTTTACAACGGCACATATCAACTACCCCGGCAATGTACGTGGCGCACTACACTCGGATTGGCCCTTCAATCAAAACAACGCCGGACATATACCCGCCCCTTACCCTGATGCGGTCATACATCTGACCACGTTGTGGATGCTCTCGCCATTTACACATGAAACCGGCGGCACATTGGTTGTGCCGGGCAGCCATCGGTCCTCAAATAATCCATCGGGCGACAACGGTGTTGATCCACTGGAACCTTATCCTACCGAGATGCAGGCGACGGGCGCTGCAGGGAGTGTGTTGATACTTGATAGCCGGACATGGCATGCGACCGCACTCAACAAAACCGATAAGCCACGCGTTGGGATGGCGGTGCGCTATGCGCCGTGGTGGCTCAATCTTGACGTATTGATGCCTGGCTCAGATGAACGGGCTCGCATAGTGGATGAAACGGGGGGAAATGAAAATGAGGTTGCAGCAGTTTCCCCGGCGATTTACGAAGCACTACCAGCGGATGTCAAACCGCTTTATCGGCATTGGGTAAGGTAACAGGGGGAGACACCTTCACTCCGCATTCAGAGCTTCTATCGCCTCTTCTTCACTATCAAATGGTTCAAATTGGTCGACCAGTTTGCTCCGAATCATAAGGTTTTGGATGTTCGTCCCGACGTTGATGATCGCAACTAACCCACCCTTTTGTTCGACGGATACGTATGCCCCCGTTAAGGCCCCAAGTCCTGAACTTCCCATGATTGTGACATGGGCGAAGTCTACCAAGAATTTGGGGGTTCCAGTACAACTGGCGATCTGTTCATCAAATGCTCTTTTGAATTCAAGGGCGGCGGGTCCAAAAATCTTACCGCTCAATTCCAAAATCGTAACACCTTCTCGATGGCGAATATTAACTGCCATAAATTTCTCCTAATATGGCATGAGTTGTATTGGCTATGAATAGCTAGGTATAGCTGCTTTTAAGGCTTCTGCGCCCGGTAATCCGGACGCAGAAGGTATAACGCTGATGTTCTAAAGTTGGGTTACAAATGGGCAGGCTATTCGCTGGCACTAGACCGCAGCAAGTGAGCCCCTAACGCACCGTTCAATAACGGGTGTAAAGCGTCAAAGAGAATCCATACTAGTGATCGAACGTCGGCACTGACGGCGGTAAAATCTTGCCCGGCACCGCTAATGCCAAACCAGTTCCAAAAGAAGAGTATGGCTGAAAACAGGAATCCGTAGAATAACACGTTGGCAGCTACGAACTCTTGCCCACTCGCACTCTCGCCGGCGCGGCTCATGCGAATGTAGCTGAATATCAATCCCAGTATTATCGAGATAACAGAGAGCCAGTTAATCCAATCCCAAGCACTGCTGTAAGGTTGAGCATCGCTGGAAGTGTGGTAAAGCGGCTCGATAACTGCGTGGATGGCAACTATTGCCGCGATCAGGATCAGAACAACACCTATAACTCGCTTTAAGGCTTCCATAGAAAAATTCTCCTTTGCCCTTATCGGGTTAGTTAAATCCTGCCCAAAAAAACGAATTTGGGAATCTCATTTCATCTACGCCTTATAGAATTACCTTCTATGCTAACCGCGATTTTAACCGCTCTCTTAAGAGGCTTGGATCGGTGTATCTCTACTGGATGACCGACCGAGGAGTCGCTTCAAGGCGTGTGACTTTGATCTGCGAACGATCCATCATATCAGGAATTTTGGGAGCGATCTCATTTTTCCAAGTGTCGCTTTCATAGACAGCTTCATACAACTGTTCCCGCTGCGCCTCACTCTCAAATCGGCGAATCCAAACGTACAGATCCTTTTCTTCCTCGCCGACAAAGCTTCCCAAAATTACCATCCCTTTCGAGACCTGAAAGGGGATAATCACCTCCTCCATATAATTAACCCAGTTCTCCTCCTGCCCGGGTCTCATTCGATACTGCCGAAGCTCAAAAAACATAACAATCTCCTTGCATGTTATGGATCACGTATGTGCCCTCATGTGGTGCTGTCGGTAAATTATCTTTGCCTGTTATTGTGACCTATCAAGGCTAACGGACATCAACCTCTATCAATAGTATACCAGTTTTTCATTGCAATGTGTAAAAAAAATCCCGACTCAATGGAGCAGCGAATCTTTCGCAATTGAACGTGAAATGGGCATAAAAAAAGCCCGAGCGTATCACTCGGGCTGTAATGAAGGTTGATTCAATTATTCAGGGTAAGCCGTTGCAAGGGCTATCACCGCATACGAAGTGACTAGCACCGGATCGCGTTCCATCCAACGACTGCTCTCATTGACCCAAAAGCCTTCAGGGGTTTGTTCGTCAATCAGTTTTTCGGCGAGTTCTCTGTACCAATCGTGAGAAACCCCTTTCGCATCGACAATGGTGGATTCTCCATAAGTCTTTAGCGCCTTTGCCATCGTATGGTAGTTGTAGAAAAGCCCTTGCTGTTCCATCCCGTAATTTTCTTCGACCGTGAAATGTTTCGTGATCCAATCCACAGCGCCTTGTACACGGGGATCATCTTTGGCAACATCGGCGTAGATAAAACTCAACAATCCAGCATAGGTCATGCTGGCATAGGATCGGTGATCCCCCGCCTTACTCTCGCCGTCGGGGGCATAGATAAAGCCACCGTCATCCCCTGCCCAATCTTGGTCGTTGGTTTCGCTGCGATTCTGGGTTCTTTCAAGGAATTTAACCGCTTTATCCCACACCGCTGGATCATCGGATCCGCTCTCCTTGAGTGCCTGTATAGCGAAACTCATATTGGATAGATCGTGAACGCTTTCCCGGCTCCCGTAACCGATCCCCCCAAAATAGACATCGCTTTCATCTGTCACCTGAAGGCTTTTGATGAATCCTTGCGCTTTGGCTATTGCCATGTCGTATTCCGGATTATTTGCGGACGAAAGCGCCATGAGCGAAACAGAGGTATTATAATTCGGCAAGGCGGGTTGCATTTCAACGTTATAAATCCCACCGTCGGGCTGCTGTGTCGCCAGCAAGACTTTGATGGCTTTCTGGATGAAAGGGTTATCCGCTTCCGCATATTGGTTCTGTGGGTGGCGCAGGAAGGCTGTGACTGCCAATCCGGTTATACCGGGGTGATGCCTAAACAATCCATTATCCTCCTGCTGCGTTTTCATCCATTTCAATCCTCGATTGATTGCCTCTAGTACTCTCGGATTCAGGTCTTGGTAATCAGATCCTTTATGGCTATCCCCATAAAGGGGCTGGCTCAAGAGGAGGAGCGCGAATAAAACGATTGTGTATTTGTGTCCATTTGTTAATTTCATATCGTATGATCTCCGTTATGTTTGAGTGATGAACGAGCGAATTTTGTATCAGCGCACCTGAATTTGAGCAAATTCTGTGCCAATTGCCAAACCCCATATCTATTGAATTTTGCAGGGATATCCTTCGTCCTAGTGTTCAATAAATGGACAGAGGTGTTCATGAAATGGTCAATTTCTAAACCTACCCTTGAATCAAATCCAAAATAAACGGCGTGTCGAAAAAATTTACAAAAGTAGCATAAAAGTAAAATTTTTCAATTGACAAGGGTGAAAGTAAGTGACATCATCTACTATGTGAAATTCAGTGGAAATTTGAGGCACCTCTGAAGTCTATAATATTGTGGCTCATGTAAAAAGAAAGTGCAAAGCGCGAAAATAAACCGTAGGGGTGGGGTTCTCCCGCCCCGTACCAAGTTACTGTTGCATGCTTTCTTAACATGAGCCAATATTATTTGTCTGGAG
>JAGWBT010000020.1 GCA_021295755.1 Candidatus Poribacteria bacterium | reverse complement strand
CAAGCATAAAACTTGCTAAAGCAATCTGTATCCCAAGCATAAATGCTTGGGGCTTAGACCTAAAGGGTTTTTTGATAAACCGATTCACGCAGCCCTTTGATATAGCCGATGGCAAACAACCGTCCTAGCGATGAATACCCAGCGTGTTCGTTGCTATCCCCCTCCATCGTCGGCACATGATCGGGACGCAGCACGCCATTGAATCCAATATCCCGATATGCCTGTAGACACGCTAACATATCGGTTTTGCCATCGTCGTGGAAGGTCTCCTCAAATCGCTCCGGCGTTCCCTTCACATCACGCAAATGCACGAAAAAGATTTTGTCCTGATCCCCAAAATGACGGATAACCGACGGCAGATCGTCCGTCATCAGTGTAAAGTTGCCCTGACAGAGTGTTATCCCATTCACGGGACTCGGTACCAGATCAATCAGACGCTGATAGTTCTCCACGCTCCGCATAATCCGACCAATCCCCCGGATGGGAGAAAGCGGTGGGTCATCGGGATGCATCGCCAATTTGACATTCGCCTCTTCAGCGACCGGCACGACGCGCTCAAGGAAGTATTTCAGGTTATCCCACAACTGTTCCTCAGTCACAACCCCGTATTCGGTGTTTGGCTCGTCATGCATCCGTTCGTCGTCGTAGCCTGTAACGAGTGCACCGCCGCGAGTAGGTATCTCCGTGGAGGTACGCATCCAGTTGAACACCGCCATCCATTCATAACACCAGACCGGAATGCCCAACTTTCCCATATTGCGGATAAGTTCGCAGGCTGTCTCGATTTCTTCGTCATGTCCGGGCAATCCGAGTTTGGCTTTGTTCAACGGCGGACGACTCTCAAGGACAGCGAGCTCAAATCCCCCGTCTTCGTAAGCCTTTTTCACCCGTGAGAGTGAATTGTAACCCCACGGCCGTTCCTCTAGCGGTAGGTCTTCCGCGTCGTTTTGGGTGTCCATAGCGCCGACCGCATAATCGACGCCGCACTGCTTGACCATTTTCCACAACGGCGAGGGCTGTGGACCGAGCATTTCTGCAATCTGAATCATATACCTTTTCCTTTCTCAAAATCAGTGAACCAACACACGCTAGATGTCTGTGAATGGCGAACGCTCGAAACGGCAGTCCAGCTCGACAATCCGCGGATCCTCCTGTTCTGTCAGAACACCCATGAGTTGATCGGAAAGTTGTTGTCGGACCTCCCTATATTGAGCCTCCTCTGCAACGTTATTCAGGTAGTGCGGATCTACTCGCAGGTCGTAGAGTTCCTCCGCCGGGAACTTCCCAAATCCGATCTCAAATAACCTCTGCACCTGTGTCTCCGCACGGTGGTGAATCATCCACGCCTTCGTTGGACTGGCATCCATGTCAGGATAGACGAGTCTTGTGTCATCGCACAGATCGTCGAACGATGGTGGCACTGCGGTGGGATCGTCCAAACCTTTCGGATCGCCCATGGGCCAACGGTCGGGAGTGAAGTTGCGGATGTACAGGAAATCCTTCGTGCGGATGGCGCGTTGCGGATAGGGCAGATTTCCCTCTCGTGCCGTGCCAACATGCCGCTCTCGACCAGTAACAACGAACGTCCGTTCTGGGTCCACCTGCTCGTCTTGCGATGAGGTAAGTACATTTAGCAGACTTCGAGCTGTCATGTCGCTGTGGGGTTCAAGACCAGCAGCCTCCATGAAGGTCGGTGCCAGATCCATGAGGTTTACAAAGTCGTTTAGCGTTCTGCCGGCGGGGATATGTCCGGGCCAACGTGCTGCCAGAGCCACCTCGCAGCCGAGGTTATATAGGTTGCATTTGCCGCGTGGGAAGCCCGGAATGCCGTGATCGCCACTCACAACAATTAGTGTATTATCCAACTCCCCCAATTCTTCTAGGCGTTCCAGAAGTCCCCCAAGTCCAGCATCTACGGCGAGACATTCACCCAAGTAGTCGCAGACATCCTCGCGCACGTCGTGCACGTCCGGCAGAAAAGCGGGCAGCCGTCCTTTCAGGTCGTCCGGGTCTAATCCCCAGAGCGCCTTGCCAGACCCACGCTGCCATTTACGATGTGTGTTCGTGGGACCCCACCAGTAGCAGAACGGCGTATCCGGTGGACGTGCTTCCAGAAAGGCGTCGAAGTTTTGGCGCGATTCGTCGTAGAGGATCTGTTTCGCCCCCTCGACTCCGTGTTCGGGAACGTTTTCTGTAGCAACAAACGAAAACTCGCCGAACTTAGTTCCTGCGGGTGCGTAGCGCGTCCGGTCTGGTATCCCCGGCGACCACGCCTTGTAGGTATAACCGATATGGTAGCCTGCTTCTTCCAGCAGTAAGGGGTATGAGGGGATGGACGAATCCCAGACCGCTCCTTGGAGGATTGCGCCGCGTCCCGTCTGCCAGAAGTAGCGACCCGTGAGTATAGAACTCCGGCACGGTGTGCAGGAAGGTGCGGGTACAAAAGCGTTGGTGAACAGGGCCCCCTCACGTGCCACGCGGTCAAAGTTCGGCGTGTCCAGTAGGGCGTTAGGTGTATTATCCCCTTCAATCTGTCGATACGCACTGGCGTACCGGCCCCAGTCGTCGGCGAAAGCGAATAGGATGTTAGGACGTTTTTCGGGCATTCTTCTGTCTCCTTCGTTTAAATATTTGTCATAATTATTAAAATCGATCTGTTCTATCTATTATCACCAGATCCCCTAAGTTTACCCCTTTCTTGTCTGGAGGAAAGTTTGGTTATATTCGTTTCGGCTACTTCCTCTAAAGTCAAGCCTAGCTCTGTACAAATTTGTGTTAAGTACCAGAGTACATCACCGAGTTCGTTTTTTAACGATTGTCTGTCCTCTTCTGTGATTTGACCTTTCTGATCTCTGAAGATTTTCTTTATTTTTCCTGCAACCTCTCCCGCTTCATTCACTAGACCCATCGTCGGATATACAATCGGGTGATTCATCGGGATGATACCCCAAGTTTTTCTGGATTCAGTTTGATATGTGTTAAAATTTTTCATGTTTATAATACCTTTCCAGCGATGACATCTATTGAATTATGCCTCTCCTCACTTATCTTAGTCCAACAACGTGAGTAAGTCAAGGGACAATTTCAGTGGGGGTGAGGCAAAAGAACTACCACTGTCCTCCAAAAAAGTCGCTGACATTTTCGGTCATTTGGGTACATAATATAATGAAGGGGGTAACACATTGAAACAAGATGACGTACAAATCGTTCACGCCATCCGAGGTGGGGATTCCACAGCCTTTACAGCACTTGTTGAAAAACACAAAAAGGCGGTGTACGGCGTCATTTTGCCGAAAGTGCGGGACTTCCATCAAGCCCAAGATTTGACGTCGGAGACGTTTGTCACAGCGTATCTATCGATCGAATCCCTCGACGCACCGGAAAAAGTCGGGATGTGGCTGTGTGGGATCGCGCGGAATCTCGCTAACAAGTGGCTCTACCGGGAGAAGCGGGACGATTTGAGCGTTGAGAGGTTACTCGAAAACACCTGGGAATCAGCGCACAAAGCCCAACTCCTACACGTCAGCGCAGCGGAAAAAACGCCTGACGAAACTGCCGAACACGCAGAACTGCGTCAACTACTGTGGCGTTGCCTTATTTCGTTACCTGACATCTCTTCTGAGGTCCTAATTCTATCCTACATCCGCGAAATGAAGTCCGCTGAGATTGCACAGTTTCTAGGGATTTCACGGACAGCGGTTACCACACGATTGTCAGATGCACGCAAACGGTTGAAGAAAGAGATGATTCGTATGGTCGAAAACACGATTGAGAGCCAACCTTTGGCAGAAGACTTTACCGAACAGGTTGTCACAGAAGCGGTAAAACGGGGTGAGCGGTATCTTGCCGAAGGCAATTGGAAAAGTGCCCGTGAACAGTTCCAGCGCGCCGCAGACGTTCAAGCTGACTACGCCCCCGCATATCGAGGACTCGGTATGGTCGCACGGGAGATGATTGAGGAGCAACTTTCTTTCCCAGATGGAATGGTTGATAGCACGTTGATTGAAGAAGCGTGTACCGAACTCGCCTGTGCCTATCGACTCGGCGCACGGGACCCCGATACGGTTCGGGCACTAGCGCATCTGTACCATCAGTTTCAACGGTGTGAGGAATATGTGGACCTGCTTTGGAACTTTGCCATGACGACAGACGATTTCGACGCTGGCTTCGACGCCGGGTGCAGAAGTATTGCCGAGATGCAGGAGCCGTGCGTCGCTGACCACAAGCGATCAGTAAACGCCCACAAAACGCTGCTGAAGCGGTTTGACGGTCAGGCAACCCTTACCGACCAACTCGATTCATATCTCCACGTCTTTGATGCGTACCGCGAGGTCGGATGTGCTGCCGATTGGTTGGAACAGACCGAGCATCTAGTTGAGCAGATCGGTGATGAAATCACACTGATGCATCGCGCACTCTACACGCGTGAACGTGGTAAAATGTTGCGCGAATTGGGACGCTACTGGGAAGCGATTTATACCTTTGAAGCGTTCATCGACTGGCTCAAAAATACGGAGACAGTGGATCCAGAAAAGCAGGCGCTTCTCATTGGGGCACAGGGTGACTATCTCCATCTCGCACCGACCTATTATCAGCTTGGTGAACATCAAAAGGTGAAGGTGCTGCTTGCAGAAGCCGAAGCCAACCTTGAGAGTTACCTCATTGAGCGAGACACCGTGCTGGGGAGTATCACCGATGAAAGCGAGACAACGCGCAAACGGTTGGAGCAGATTTATCGAAACGCCGGAGGTTATCCTATGGGAGGCAGTGTGGCGGATATCCGTCGCTGGCTGAATCGGAAGTATTTCATAGCGATCCACATCGCCACGACGTGCCTCGCTCTGGGCTGCGCAGAGGTAGGGGAGGGTGAAGCTGCTATCCGCCTATTGCACCGCGCGGCGCAACATTGGGACCAACGCCGAGATTATATCGGGGAAAAGGTGATGGTGTGGTCGTCCGGGGGAAGAATCATGGCGTATCTGGCAGCGATGACCCTAAAATTCCGAAACGAACGCGGAGCAAGTCTCGAATATCTCAAGCGTGCTCACGAAGATCGGCGACGCGCAGCACGTGGTTCAATTAAGCGTTTTTTTGAGGAGGACGAAGCCTTCGAGTCCGTGCGGCATGACCCAGAATTTCTTGCAGTTGTGAATGCTCCGGTTGTTAGCCAGTAGCTTTCATCGTTTGAAATTCCCACAGGAGATCAGTCAAATGCAACGGAGAAGAGCTCCGCAGAGCGCAGTTTCACGTGTAGGACAATCGGTTTTCCCTCTGGTGCATTGATGTCCGACTGACCGTTCCACGTTACAACCTTGTCCGACCAATTGCCGGTGAGTGGATCGCAGTCGGAGGCAGAACGTCCCGCTACCCCTTCAATCCCGACCTCAATATTACCCGCCATCGGCGCACGGAAGCTCAGTCGGATCTGCCGACCTGACGGGAGAATCGGTACAGTCCAAAATTCGCCTTCGTTGTCGGTGGTCACCGCGCAGAGCCGGTCCTTCTGCCAGTATGCCCACCCCATGTTCGCTGCGGCAAAAATCGCGGGCCAACGTGGAAACTTGTGTGGGTAAGTCGTCCCGGAATAAGGAATAGCAACCTTGTCTGCCCCAAAGGGTTGTAGGTCTTTCCCTGTACCGATAAATTCGCAATCCCACTCCCCTAACTCGCCGGGTGTCAGAATAGGGCCACCGGGAATCTGATTCCACGCGATACCATCCTCACTTGAATAGAGCCGAACCTCACTACGTTCGGTGTAGCGGTGATAGAGCATTGGAATCATCAACTGATATTCCGGCAGTTCCGGATAGGGGCTATAGCCGTTCAAGTAGAAATCATAGTCCGGCGGATCATCAAGGCGGGGCCAGATAATAGGCACCACAGGCGTCCAGTGCATGAAATCCTCCGCTTCTGCCCGTCCGATCCAGCGCCGGCCGTTGCGCATCATACGGGTGTACATCACGTACCGTTCCAACGTCTCGTTCCACAAGACTGTGGTGTCGGTATCGCTTGGGTGCAACATAAACGGTTCAGGTAACGCTGTCCAGTTGACACCATCGGGCGAAGCAGCAGCGAACATTCCAAACCGCCGCTCTCCCGATATTCGATCATCCCGATGGCGCGGCTGGCGGTTGAAATATTCGGTGAGATGCGACTGGAACATGCCCTTTTCAAATTGGGCGCAATAGATGAACTTATAACGCTGGGATTCAGGGGCACGTGGATCGATGAAAAAGGTCATCCCGTCGAAGCCACGCTGGCCCGGTACATTGATTTCGCTGCGCGTCGGTTCGCCCCACTGATAGCCATCCCGCGATTTAATCCCACAGATAGCAACGGAGGTGATGGTATCGGTATGTGCCACCGATCCTGAACCCAACATTGAAACCCCATTTACCTCAATATACCATGTGCGATGCTGCTCTCCATCGAAGATGACGCGCCCCCAGCCTCCGTAACTTTCCATTTTCCCCGCTTTACGCGCCGGTTGCGCCTGCAGCCGGATGCCGCGTGGCACCAACCGAGGCTCCGCTCGCATGGAAACCTGTGGTTCGGGTGGCGTGCTGACTCGATAATGATCTCCCTCTGCCGTCAACCAAGCAACCGCTCCACACTGTATATCCCGCCAATCTGTAAACAGAATTTTCTTTCTTACCACCCTTGCCTCCTCAACACATAAACTGCAGCAAATTAAAAAGTACTAGCAAATCATGCACTAACTCGAATCGGGGCAGTCAGTCCCCAGCCCAAGAACCGGTGTGCTTCTTCTTCAATCACCTCGATCCCTAGCCCTGGGGTTGTCGGAACTGGGATGTGGCTATCTACCTGACCAAAAATCGGATCAGTGAGGTTCTCTCGAATCGGGTGGGGTGTCCGATCAAACTCCATAACAGATTGATTGATGTACGGTTCAGGACAGTCGGAGGGTGGGTTCGATGGCTGACAAGCCAACACGTGCAGTGTCGCTGACAGGCTAATACCAGTGCCCCAAAAGTGCGGATTGAAGTGGACGCCAAAGGCATTTGCCATGTGACCGAGCTTGAACATCTCTGACACTCCGCCGGCGATGGCGATGTCCGGCTGAATAATGTCAAACATACGGCTAGCGAGGCGTTCGGCAAACTCATACCGCGATTTTAGGCTTTCGCCACCGGCGATTGGCATTAACCCCAATTGTTGAACAAGCAGATTGCCCCCATCATTGTAAGATCCACACGGCTCTTCAAACCACATCAGGTCTGCGTCAGCAAGTTTTTGAGCCACCATAACAGCCGTTGTTGGGCTGTAAGCCTCGTTTGCGTCCACCATAAGATGTGTTTGCGGACCAAGCGCCTCACGAAGGTGATATACCCGCTCAATATCTTCATCAATTGGCTTGCCACCGATCTTCATTTTCATTCCCGTGAAGCCTGCCTCAGCGTATCCAAGCGCTTCTTCGGTCAAAGCATCTGGAAAATCGTCCTCCGTGTAGTAGAGTCCGGTGGCGTACACAGGTATGCGGTCACGTACACCACCGCCTAGCAACTCACACACCGGCAACCCGGCGACTTTTCCGGCAATATCCCACAGCGCCATGTCAAATGCGCTGATAGCAAGCGTCTGCGACCCTGCAAAACCGTGACCTTGATATCCAAGCTCATATAACATCTGCCACATTGTCTCTGTGCGTCGAGGATTTTTGCCGATAAGCAGTGGGGCGAGAAACTCCATTGCCCGTGCGTCACCACTTTCGCCCCAACCGTACGTCCCGTCATCAGCGGTGATCTTTACCACGGTTTGCATCCGTGCGTCTGTCCATCGCTGAGACCAGCCGAATGGTTTCGATAATTTTGCTTCAAGCGGATATATCTCGATTTGTTCAATCTTCATCAACTTTCCTTCCGTTATAGAGAGATCGACTTCCTAAGAAAATGGGTAGAGATTCCCTATCCCCGCCCGAGTCGCTGATCTTCTGCCGCCAGCCACTCGGTATAGTCACGGGGCATCGGTTCAGGTGGTGCTAAATCCTGTTCGCGTCGCCATCGGAGTAGTGGATGCTCAAGGCATTTTTGGGGTAGGTCAACCCGTTTCCCATACGCCGCCGATTCAAAAATTCCCATCATAATGTCCACGATGTGATGCCCCTCTGCACCGCTGCATTCGTGGTCTCGGTCTTGGTCTAAGGCGGAAACGTACTCTTCAACGAACCAGTAATCATCTAACTTGGCTGGACTTGAGCGATCATAGTGTTCCGGGTAGACAGGCTCCAACGGTTCCCATTGGTCAGGCTTCCCCTCTGGAATGTAGACAGGTTGAGACAGATGCCACGCGCCGCCTTTGATGAGCAGACACGCCGAACCGAATAGTTTGCCTTCGGTGCCGACGATTTCCATCACCGGATTCGTACCACCCGGAAAACGGTGCTGCAGCAGATTCGCAGTGACACCGTTGTCAAAGTGCAGCGTAGCGGTGATCGATTCTCCCGCAATCGTTCCCATACCCAGCGGTGACGGGACAACGTCTTCGGGCGTGATGGAATGACCATCGGTCAGCGCGACGGCGGAGACACTGCGACAATGTCCTGCAAACTTGAGCATATTGTTCAGTTGATGCGTACCGATGTTCATCAATCCCAAACCACCATAATAGGCTTTTCCACGACTATTGATGTAACGGAGTTCGCCAATCGCCCCTTTCGTGAACGCCTTGTGCATTGCCCGCATGAGTGCACCAACGCGCCCCTGATGATGTACAGCTACGCGAACCCCCTTCTCCTTTGCCTTCGCCATCACCGCAGTAGTGCCTTCAAGGTCAACGCACATCGGCTTTTCAACTTCAATATGGACGCCGTGTTCCAACACCCGCATACAGAGTGGATAATGGAACTCTGTTCCCGTCGGGATAGCGACAAGGTCGGGTTGGGTCCGAACAATCATCTCGTCCAAGTCAGTAAACCGGGCGGCTACACCCAACTCGTCGCCGAGGGTATCCAGTCGTTCCTGAACCAGATCGCACAATGCGACCACTTCGGTACGCGGATGGGCGTGATAGGCGCGACTTGCGGCGGTACCCCGTCCGCGACAGCCTAAAATTGCGACACGATAGGTTTCCATACGACCTCCTGAATCCGTTGAGGAGTTTCACTGTTGGATCATTATCCCCACGCTTTCGTCCTTGACGTTGACCGCGGGTAATGGTATATTAGACCGTGTGTCTATTGTATACGGTTTGGGATATTAATTCAACCGGATTATCACCGTCCGATCTTCTTCGCGCATCTAATCCCTTTTGCCACGAATAAGATTTCAACCCTCTAAAACACAGCTTATTATCTTCGGCGTAATTGTCATCCTCCTCGTCCTGATTGCGCTGATTTATCGTAGGACGTCTCTCTGGGAGCCGGACCAGCGTCTCCTTGCCCTCCTCCCCAATGCCCCGATCTGTTATGTCAGCGTGAAGGACCTTGGAAGTTTCGTCGAAACCTTCCAACGGAGCGAATTTGGGAAGCGGACTGGGCAGATGCCTATCCTTGCAGAGATCCGAAGGGAACTCTGGTGGCGAAGACTTATGTATCAGAAGCAGCGGTGGGAATTGGAAATGGGGGGCAAATTAGACCTCAAGCGGCTTCAAGGATATCTAGGCGAAGAAACGATTTTGAGTGTTTATAATCGAGGCGGCAAAATTTCATTTCTGCTCGTCAGCGCGCTTGGAGCGCAGCAGAAACTGGAGGTTGCGACACTCACAGCGACAGCCCCCGTCAATCCCAAATATAAACGGCTGAAAGAGAGTTATAGACAGCTGGACATCAACACCATCACAGGTTATCCGGAAGATTTTAGCTATGCCTTTATTGGTAAGATTGGTCTGTTGGCAACAGATAAATCTTTGATTCAGGATACAGTTGACATCTACGCCAAACAGCAGCAGAGCTTTACCGCACTAGCGATGACGGGAGACTATCTGGGCAAACAGTATGATGCTGCTCGTAACACTATTTATGTCAATCCAGCCAAACTTATTAAAATTGTTAAGTTTGACCAACCCCTCAAATCATTATTACAGGGGACCGATGTGTGGACGTTCAGCAATCGCTACGAGAATGGTGTTATCTACTCACAACACCGAATGATTAGGAACACCAATTCGCACCCCCGACAACCCTCACGACCGGCAGACGAAAAACTGTTTTCGATCCTTCCCGCAACAACCGCATTCCTGATTACAGGCAACGGCACAAATCTCATAGGGTTGTGGCAACAGATGAAAACCAATTTGTCCTTAAAATATCAGCGAAATGGTATTGATTTATCGCGCCATCTTGAAGCTAGAACTGCGCTGGCACTGTTCCCTCCCCCGGCGGGTGTCCCTGCGTTTGTGCCTTCGGTACTCCTGATTTGTCCAATTCAGGACCGGGCGAACTTAGAAGCCGCTTTAACAAAACTTAAACGAAATAAGATTTCTATCAACGGTAAACCACTTCGATTTTCGGCTCCAATAAAGTACCAAGGGATTGAATTACAACCGATACAACTCCAATTCGGTTTAATCTTCGGTCTAAAGGGCGGATATGCGCTCCTCAATGATTACTGGGTCATCGGCACAACGCTCGGCGGGGTGAAGTCTGCTATCGACGCCTTTACCGGAAAGAAGGTTGCACTCGCTCACACAAAAATGTCCGCCCCCTTAAATCGCCCCAGCCACAGCCATATCCAGATTCAGCCAAGTCTTTTGATTCCAGAATTGAAGCGTCTGCCTCCGGTTGCTGCCTTGCTACTTTCACAACTGATAGATCCAAAACAGATTCGACGCATAACGGATAACATATCTCCACTGGAAGCCCTTGGATTAATCACTGCTAGCATCAATTTCAACGATGATTTTGTCGATGCCGAAATTCAGATTATCTTGGAGGAAAAGTAAAGGAACCGCTGAAAGTTACTATGGAAAATAAGGAAATCAAAATTACAGATATCGAAAGCGAGCTCTACGAATGGGATAAACCGCCAATCTGGAACGGTCTGCACGTCTATGACAAAGGACGACTTCATCTGGTGCGCGTGCGAGCAAGGAACGGAAGAGAAGAGATTATTGGCTACGGCTTCAATGGAGGTACAGCAGCGACACGACCGCTTCAGATATTCCCAATGTATGTCGACGAGTTTAGGCCACAGTTGATAGGGAAGTCCCCCATAGATACCGCGTATGTGTCTCAATTGGCAGATAATATTAAGATATATGGTCCGGGTGGTTATCACACACAGGTACTCGCTGCAATTAACCAAGCATGTTGGGATATCAAGGGGAAGGTTGCGGGAAAGTCAGTTCACCAGTTACTCGATGGCCAACAGCGCCGGATTCGCGCCTATATCGCCGGTGGATACTACGGTAGAGGTAAAGGGCTTGATGAGTTGAGGGAGGAGATGGACCGTAACGTCAACGAATTTCTGGCAACTGCGGTCAAGATGAAGATTGGGGACAGAAACGCGGGATTCGACACTGACATCAAACGGATAGAAGCAGTGCGGCAGCAGATTGGACCGGATACTACCTTGATGGTAGACGCCAATTGCGCTCTGACTGTTGAGCGAGCGATGGCGTTTCTCCCCGTGCTGAAAGCAAACGATATTTTCTGGTTTGAAGAACCAATCTCTAGCCACGATTACCGGGGACATAAGGAATTGGCGGCAGTCGCTAAAGATTACGATGTCCTGATCTCAACGGGTGAAAACGGCTACGGTGTTCATCACTTTCAAACGTTAATTGATTATCAGGGAGCAGATGTTTTCAATATCGATGTCGCGATCCTAGCAGGCTATGAACCCGCTTTAGCGGTGGTGGAAGAATCTGCAGCCCATCAAAAGTTGATTGCGCCCCATGGGGCGCAGGAACTGCAGGTGCATATTGCAGCGGCACGTCAAAACGGCTTGATGCTTGAGTATTATCCGCCTGCTGTGGATCCGTTACGGGGTGAAATCTTTCTCCCGCAAATGTCATTGGAAAAGGATGGATACGTGACGGTGCCGGAGAGACCGGGCATCGGCTTTGAGCCGAACATGGCTCTCCTTGAGCAACATCGCGTTGGGTGAGTCGCGATTCGGAGGGTACGCCCCCTACCGTGTTGGCTGCGGATGTCCCGATGAATCGGGATTTCGCTTACGCTCAACTTGCAGTTCATCAACGAGCAACTTACGTTACAATGAGGGGCTTGTGTCGATAAATAAAGTGTCCGGGCGGGTTGTTAAACTAGCAAGAACGAAAACTATAGTGAATCGGAGAAATAAGTAGACATTTACCAATAACGCGAAGTCTCCAAAGTCCCCCTGATAAGGGGGATTTAGGGGGTTGGCTGTGCATTGGAAGTATCTAAATAATTCTAAAATCTACTATAAACATACAAGGGGACTCAGATGAGTTTAACGGAGAAACAGAAAGCGGATTATGAACGCGATGGATTTGTGATTTATGGACCTTTGTTGTCAGAGGAAATATTAGAAGCCTTGCGTGAGCGGATGGATGCCCTAGCGGATGGATCACATCCCAATGCGGAGAAGGCGGGAATACGGCTGGAAGCCGCCGCCCAGAGGGGTGAACTTGAGAATGTGCCTCGTCGTGACAAGGTCTGGCAACTCTTGGATCCCCATCGTTACGATGAAGTAGTTTTTGACCATGCCAGCAACCCGAAAATCCTAGACATCGTTGAGAAGCTGCTTGGTACGGAGGACATCAAACTCTTCCACACCCAGACCCTGATGAAACCTGCTTTCCACGGTTCGATTGTTTCTTGGCATCAGGATTCGGCTTACTGGACTTCTGTGGATCCGCCGACACTTGTGAGTTGCTGGACAGCGTTGGACGATGCAACAGAAGAGAACGGTTGTGTGCGGTTGCTCCCCGGCAGTTACAAGAAAGGGATTTGGCCCCATGAGCGGCAGGATTTCCTGCACGCCCAAGGTATAGACGAATCAGCAGCGGTGCCAGTGGTGCTGAAGGCTGGCGGTTGTAGTTTTCATCACAGTTTGACCGTCCACGGCAGTGGCGAAAATCGGACGCCGCATCGCCGTCGGGGGCTTGCAACTAGTTACATGCGAGCGGATTCCAAATGGGTTGGCGATCCAGATCAAAAGCGGGACTTTCCGCTCTTGCGGGGTAGGGAGTACCCCGGATGTGTTTGAACGGATTAAATGGTAAACCAGGCGGTGTAAATGTGAAAGCCAAGGTTTTCATATAGATTCACCGCTGCTGTTCGATAAAACTGGGTGCCAATCTCCGTCACGGCGATACCCCGGTCATGTAGGTAATTCAAAGAACTAACCATCAGCGCTCTCCCGAGTCCGACGCCTCTGTGGTCTTCATGGACGCCTGTCCAACCGATGACGCCGGGGAACGTTCCGCCAATCTGTTTTCGCTCATGCAGAACGATGCCCGCGCAGATACCGACAGATTCTCCATCCTTTTCGGCAAAGAAGAATCCCTCCGGAGCAAAATCTAGTTTCTTGTTGACACCCGAGAAAGTTTGGGTCCAGAACTCCTCTGGTGTCGATGAACTGCCAAACACCACATTCTTGACATCCGCCCAAGTTTGCTCATCGCCTTCTCGAAATGTTCGCAGTCTATACCCCGCTTTGATCGGCGGCGGTTGAGGCGTATAGTTCCGCATGTCGAGCCGTAGGATAAGGTGGTCATGTTCAACTTCAATCCCGTCTTGTTCAAAGTCGCTCAACATCTCACGATACGGGGCATCCAGCCAGTTCGCCACACCAATCTGCTTTGCGCCTTTATCTTTGAGGTATTTGATACATGCCCGCATCGGGGGAAGGCTGTGGCATTCGCCCCGGAAGTTGTCGGGTACACCCGCCCAACGAATTTCTCCCAACCCCTCCTCCACCATAGAACTA
The DNA here is from genome assembly GCA_021295755.1 of Candidatus Poribacteria bacterium. Lineage (NCBI taxonomy): Bacteria > Candidatus Poribacteria > Candidatus Poribacteria bacterium. The sequence goes on along the minus strand of JAGWBT010000020.1, from coordinate 28,748 downwards.
TATGCGAAACTGACTAACTTGCCATTCCTAGAACCGAGCGCGAAGGAACCCGACTGTTTCAGTGAGTCCAAATCAGTCGGGGTAAGTAGCTCAAATCCGTGCACATTGTCGTAAGCCTCATTTATCAAGGATAGCGCTGCGTCTCGATTCTCTATGTTTAGTTCTTCGACAGTTAAGTAACTCATTTTGTGCCCTTATCGTTTTTGTAGTGATGAATCCAACGTAAAGTGGAGAAAGCGAGATGCTCCTTTTCACACTGCCATATCAATGACTACATTTCCCCATTCATCTCGCCGTGCGGTGCAACGTGGTGGCACCAGAATTGTTGTGTCATACTCTTCGACAATGAACGGCCCATCTTCAGATTTGCTGCCTAACCCCTCACGAGATAACACCGGCACCTCAAGCCAGCCGGTCTCCCCACCAAAGTAACAACGCCGGTTTGAGGTTAAAAATTGAGAGCTTGAAGGTTGGAGATATGAGAACTGGGATCTGGCAGTCGGGATGGTGGCGGTCAAGCGCAGGTTGACAACCTCTATTGGGTCATCAGGGGCGCGATGGCCGTAGGTACGTTCGTGATCGGCGGCAAACCGTTCACCTAATGTATGGAAGAACTGCGGCTGTCCGATATTTGCCTCAACGATGGGCAGCGTCAGTTCGGACGATTGTCCCGCATAGCGCAGATCTACCGCACGCTGCAAGACGACCTGTGCAGCGTTTTCTCCCTCTGCCATCAATCCCTCTCGCGCCGAGACTTCCAATCGTCCCAATGTCTCTTTGAAATCATCTATGTCCAGTTCAGAGAGCAAACGCTTGTAGGTCTGGACGAGGTGATAGGCGATGTCTGCGTAGAGCAATCCGAACGCACTGAAGAGTCCGGGAGAGGGAGGAACCAGGATGCGCCTCATACCGAGCGATTCTGCCAATTCTGTCGCATGTAGGGGACCGTTGCCGCCGAAAGCACACAGCACAAACTCGCGTGGGTCGCGTCCGCGCTCTAATGATACGGCTCGTGCCGCCCGCGCCATATTCGCCGCGGCGATACGATAGACACCATGAGCAGCGTCAGGCATGCTCAAGTTGAGTGGGACAGCAATTTTGTCGTGCAGGGTTTGATGCGCTTTTTCTGCGTTCAGTGGGAGCGCACCGCCTGCGAGATGCTCTGGATTGAGGTAACCGAGCACCACATTGGCATCGGTGAGCGTCGGTTCTTCTCCGCCCAACGCATAACATGCGGGACCAGGGACCGCACCCGCGCTTTGTGGACCGACCCGTAGTGCCCCACCCGTGTCCAGATACACGATGCTTCCACCGCCCGCACCGACCTCAGCAATGTCAATCGCGGGTACACGCAACGGATAGCCTCCTCCTTTGCTCAAACGGGTGCCGACCGAGACACCCCCGCCGACTTGGTATTCCGGCGAGTGCAGGATCTGCCTATCTTCGATTAGCGATGCCTTTGCCGTAGTGCCGCCCATGTCGAGCGTCAAAACATTCGTTAAACCGACACGTTCTGCAAGCGTGAGTGAGGCGATGACCCCCGCCGCCGGTCCTGATTCGATGATATGGATGGGTATCTCGGCAGCGGATTCAGCGGACATGACCCCGCCGTTAGACTGCATGACATAGAGCGGGAACGCGTCATCTGTGTAAGTTAGCTGTTGGTTCAGTCGGTCGGATAGCGAGTGTAGATAGCGATTGACGACGGGTTGTAGGTAAGCGTTGATAACGGTTGTGCTTGTTCGCTCATACTCTTTGATTTCGGGCAGGACATCACAGGACAGGGAAACGGGTAGGTCTGGTGCTAACTCGTGGATGAGTTCACCCAACTGCCGCTCGTGATCAGGATTGATGTAGGCGTTGATGAGGCAAACCGCAAGGGATTCAATGTTTTGTGCCAGCATCCATCGAATCACCTCCCGTGCCCCTTTGATATCCAACGGCTGCACGATTTCACCGTTCGCACCAATGCGTTCCGCAATCTCGCGCCGTAAACGTCTTGACGCCAATGGGATCGGCTTCTCCCACGTCAAATCGTACAGACGAGGGTAGCGTAGGCGTCCAATTTCAAGCACGTCCCGGAAGCCCTTTGTTGTGATAAGACCAGTCAAAGCGCCTTTACGTTCCAAAATCGTGTTGGTCGCCACCGTTGTGCCGTGCACGACTTCGGCGATTTGACGCGGCAGCAACGGTGGCAATCCTGTAGCTATGCCTTCTGCGTAATTGTCTGGTGTGGAGGGCACTTTTTGCGTCAGCACTGTGCCATCGTCCCCTATCAGGACGATGTCGGTGAAGGTGCCGCCGATGTCAACGCCGAGGCGGTATATCTTTTGGGTTGAATTCATTCTAGTAGTTCCTTATGCATCGACCGGTCATCCCTTCTGAAACGGCGCTGAACTTATCTGCGTTGGTATCTACATGGACACCAAACTAACGGTCAATCAAGCCGCTCGAAAACTGAATCTTTCATCTAAGAATGTCAGGCGCTGGCTCAAAAGTGGCAAACTAAACGGCGAAAAGGTAGACGGGAAATGGTACGTTCAAGTCGATAGCACATTTGAACACTATCTAAACCCTAATGTCCAGATGGATACTCAGCTAGCCCTTGAACACTTGCAGGATGAAACAAGACACTTGCGAGAATTATTAGCCAACCGAGACAACCAAATTGAGGCCATGAATCAGCATATAGAGCGTCTTTCTCAACTGTTAGCTGTCTCTCACAGATCGATCCAACAGGTTACGGATCAGGTCCAACTCTTGATAGAAGATAATCGAAAGCCATCTTTCTGGAAACGCTTGTTTGGCCGTTAATTATCGGTTCGATTGCCTACATTGACCAGTGGATCGTGGCAACTGTCTGAATTGGGATTTACAGGATTTTAGGATTCTCAGGATCTTCGTCCCCAATGCTCGATGAGCCACTTCTGCCTTTTCAAACCCTGGCCACTCAGGCTGCACGTCTTTCATACAACACTTCTCCTTCTTTCAGAACCTTGTGAATAAATGAATACGGGTCATTGCGCTGCGCGGCGAGGGCTTCGGGGGAGCGGGTAATGACATCAACGGGCAGAACAAAACGCTCGGCAATCGCCCGACGAACTGGATTACCGCGTTGCGACCGCCCTGCATCATTACGCAGCACAACCAATAGATCCACATCGCTGTGCTCGCCAACCTCCCCGCGAGCATGACTGCCGAAGAGTATGATCTGTTCCGGGTTAAAGCGTTCAACGATCAGTTGTGTTATGGCTTGGATAGTGTTTTGGTCAATATGAGTTTCAATAGTACTCATGTTCTATATTGCGTTCTCCTAAATGGATACTCAGATCAGTTCTTGTATCTTCTGCCGAAAGTAGCAGAAACTGGGCGATTTGTTAACCTCAACGTTCATGTGTGGGGTGATGTGTTCCGCCCATGCTGATTTTTCCCTGCCAACCGATCTCCACCCCTCCTTTCTCAGTCTGTTTGCGCCGCCTTCGAATACTGCATCGGCAAGACGCTCCCATGTGCCGCAAATTGAGTCGTTTTCATAACTATTCAATAAGTCGTCTCTGGCATCCGGAGTGAAGTAACTCAGATGCCAACCTTCGATGAAACGGCGAAAGGCAGAAATTCGCGGGTGTTGTTTTAAGGCACCGAGGGTAGCAATACCGAGCTTACGCAGGTCCTCCAATTCGATAGTCTCGGTCTCGTTAGGTTCCTCTGCTCTTATTGACTCTATGAAGAGATCTAGTTGCTCCATTTTTTCATCTTCTTCGTTAATCTCACGTCCCTCCTGTTCCCCTTTCCATGCCACACCTTTGCCACCATTGAGAAATAAAAAAGAGAGCGGTTACTGCCCACGCTTTTGACCTTTTCGTCTCTGTCTGAGGCGTTCCTGTTGGACGTAAGGGCGTCCAGACCCGTCTATCGCTATGTCAATCTGGTATGTAATGGGCCGTACATTCCCGTGTTCTCTGTAGTACACCTCGAACTCAATGGGGCCTGTTTCCCCTTGTGTCTGTATTTTCTCGAAGCCGCCGCGCCCTCGTGCATCGCAGGCTTCCTCGACACCGGACTTGAGGGCATCAGCAAGGAACCCAAAAGCATCAAATAGGGCACTTTTCCTGACCCCGTTCTTGCCAATAACCGCCGTCATGGGGGTGAGCGGTTGTTTTTGATATTCGTTCCCTAGGCGGCCCAGTGTCACATCCTTGAGTGCCTTAAAGTTTCTGACTCTGAATCCTTCTATCCTCGCCATTTTACAGTCCTCATTTCATATATGCGCTAGGAGCTAGTCTTAATATTGTTTGCATCCTGCGGCACACCCATCCGCTGCCTATTGTACTCCATTGTATCTGGGAAGTTGTCCTTCAGATAAGCGAGAACCTCGTCGATAGGGCACTCGCAACGCAAGTTAGCAAACGGAAATTCCCCTGTTTCCCGGAATAGCGCACCGTTCCGGGCGTGAAAATCTCCCAGCCGGTCTGTAAACTGTCCCCAGTGCCCCATGGTGTAACGAACCTCCGGTCTCGGTTCCGCACTCTGTTTCCAACGCTCTGGAAACAACTTCTGGAACGGCGGCACGGAATTGAGCCAGCTTCCGCAGCGGACGAGTTCAACATCGGGACGCCGAACCTGAGAGTCCTGCAGCAATCGAATCAGGGACGCAGCAAATGGAATCCACATATCGCTCAGAGGAGATCGAGGTTGATAGACGTTGAGGATGTGGATGTTGAGCTGATTTCCGCCGTAGTCGTAACTCCAGCACTCGTAGGGACGGGTCTCCGGCGGTGGCAGCGTATCCGGGCGTTTCTTCAGATAGAGCAACAAGAGGTCTAATCCCGTTGCCTCAAGCTGCTCGGTGGACGGTGCCTCCATGTAACGGTCAAAAACCCTCCGCAGTTCTTTTAGAATCCCCGTCCACTCCGGGGCAGCCTCCCCGTTGACTGGGTGGTGTTTGCCGTCGTAAAGCGACGTATTCCGGTAAATATTTACCCGACCATTCACCAACGTTTCAAAGTCGCTTTCCTCTTCGCGAAGACGCTTATGGACAAACCAGAGACTGAGTTTAGTAAACTCTTTAACATAGTTGATGTGTATTGAATTATGTTCCAAGGTGTGCTTTCCTCCTACCTATAAACTCCTACACCCTGTGGACAGGTTATCCTTCTGTATCCCGCTGTGGAGCGCGTTTAATTGACCAGAGTGTCTTGAGAAGAATCTTGATGTCAAAGCCGATTGACCAGTTTTCGATGTAGTACAGATCATAACGGATACGCTCCTCCAATGAGGTATTCCCACGGAGTCCATTGACCTGCGCCCAGCCGGTGAGTCCGCATTTGACGCGATGCCGATCCAAGTAATGTGGGATCGATTTACTGAAATCATCAATCAATCCTGACATCTCCGGGCGAGGACCAACCAAACTCATATCTCCCTTAAAGACGTTGAAAAATTGAGGGAGTTCATCTAAACACCAACGCCTTAGAAACCTACCGAGCCATGTCTGCCGTGGGTCATCTTTTGAAGCCCAGACGTGTCCAACGCCCACCTCGGCATCTTGTCGCATCGATCTAAACTTATAGATATAAAAAGGTGTACCATCCCGTCCTACCCGTTCCTGTCGAAAAATAACCCTTCCCGGCGACGAGAGCTTCACAGCGACAGCTATGCTGAGCATTAACGGACTGCAAACAATCAGCGCAATGCTGCTCAACAGGATGTCCATTCCGCGTTTAATCATCCCACGCCAACCTTGAAGCGGTAGTTCCTTCAACCTGACCACGGGAATGCCATCAAAATCCGCCACCCGTGTGCGACCAATCATCACTTCATAGAAATCTGGGAGCAGATGCAGCCGTACAGATAGCCCCTCGCACACATCTACAATCTGCAAAATCTCTGTGTGGGAAATCGCCGGCGAGGTAATAAAAAGTTCGTCAATTCGATACTTCTGGACGAGGCTCCGAATCTCCGTGAACTCACCAAGAATGCGGTGAGAGATCGGCTGTGAGGGAGGCAGTCCACCGAGCAGGACACCGACAAATTGGTAGCCGCTGCTTGTTTTCTCTTCAAACGAATGAATCAGTTGTTGCGTCGTTGTGTTAAAACCGACAACTGCGACACGACTAATACCAACACCCAACTGCTGGATTGCCTCTTTGAAACGCTGGATTACCAATCGGTTGAGAGATAGGAGAATAACACTCAGCACACATGATAAGATCATCACCCAACGCGAATATTGGTGGTTGTGATAGATAAAGAAAATCGCGCCGAGTGTGGCAATTGATGCGATCACCCCCGTTTTTGAGATGGACGCTACTGTTTCAAGTGTAATGCGCCCCTCAATCCGATAAAGCCCAATCCCTCGAAGCACAAGGATCCAGATGAACCCCATCAGTGGGATGAGTTGGAAATAGTAATCGAGTGGAGGGGGAGCGCCCTTATGGATGGCGACCCCGTCTAGCCATCCCGATTCAAATCGGAGCCAGTACGCAACGAAAACTGATGCGCTGATGAAACAAACATCAAGGAGAAGGGTGAAAACAGTAAGAAGTTGATCAAGAGTTTTATTTGACATGACACATTACATTCCAGTTCATCTGTTCGGATTGATGGAATTGTATCAAAAAAACCTGTAATTTATCAATGGTAATCTGTACGGGAGGATTGTTCAAAAAGCGATAAAGTACGTGACAAAGGGTATCATGAGGCACGAAACTTAACCGAATTTTAGCATTGCGGCTGGGCTAGTGGGTATGCTATAATCGAACTTTCAGTCGTTCCGATCAAATCAGATCTGGCATTTCTCCACACGAAGGCTTGGGCTGCGTATCCGAAGGAGGAATAATTGTATGAGAAACCGCTTACAACCCCAATGGGATCAGAATTCAAAGCAACTTACCTCCCCAAGTCCATTGAGATTCAAGGTGATTTGTGCGATGGCTATCTTCCTAGCGATTCCGTCATTAGTTTTCGCACGAGCCACCGTATCTATCCAACCGTTAGAGATAGAGTCTCCAGCTGCTGGCAAGGAATTTTCCGTGGATGTGGTCATCACCAATGGGGAAAATGTTGCCGCTTATCAAGTCACAGTGGAGTTCAATCCAAATACGCTTGCACTTGTGGACACAAAGAATGCCGATTACTTGCCGGCGGGCGTCTTTGTAGTCCCACCGATCATCACCGATAACAACGTAACACTGGCGGCGACCGCTCTGGCTGATGCCTCCAACGGAGACGGCACCCTCGCAACTATTACTTTTGCCGTGGTCGATGTTAATCCGTCCACACTCAAATTTACAGCGGTTCTCCTTTCGGACCCGGACGCTAACCAGTTAGACGTAATCACGAAAAACGGCCAAATAACCGGCCCGGTAGAGTTGAATGAAGCTCCCGTTGCCGTCATTGAAGCGAGCCCATCAAAAGTTTTCACAGGTCAATCGGTTTTGTTAAACGGCGCAAGTTCGCAAGATGATAGCGGAATTAGAACTTACGTTTGGCGTTTTGGCGATGGTTCTAGCGCTGAACGGAAAGAAACAGTCGAGCACGTTTATAAGCAATCCGGCACCTATACCGTTACGCTCACGGTTACCGATGATGGGGTTCCTCCGCTGAAAGATGAAGCCATATTCGTTATCACAGTTACCGATAAAGATTTGTCTGTCCATCAACAGGGGAAGCAGATAATATCATGGGGGCAGCTTAAAATCAGAAAATGAACGAAAAGGATAAGGAGGTTTCTGAAAAGGAGCTAGGAATATGAGATTGATTCAGTTTCAACTGCCAGAAAAGGGGAGGCGAATCGGATGTATTGATGGCGAGCATGTTGTCGACCTGACCAGCATCAATGCGGAGTGGACGCGAATCTATAACCTCTTCCTTGAGGCTCGCAGAAGCGGGCAGACTATCGATGTGTATCTTGCAGCGACCCCCACTGAGGTCGCAGATAAGGTGTTGTATAATCAACTTCTCACCGGGCGACCAGGGGATGCGAGCGGTTGGATCTTGCCTCCATTTGACCATCCGGACCCAGCCCACTGCACAGTTTCTGGGACAGGGCTAACGCACCTCGGTAGCATGGAGGCACGCGACCAGATGCACACAATCACTGACACCGATGAGGGGACGAAAACAGATTCGCAGAAGATGTTTGAGATGGGGTTGAAAGAGGGCAAACCCGCACCCGGCGAGCGCGGGATTCAGCCCGAATGGTTCTATAAAGGGAACGGGACAATTCTACGGGGACACAACGACTTTCTGGATATTCCCGACTTCTCAGAAGATGGCGGCGAGGAACCGGAAATTGTGGGTTGCTACGTCATTGACGACGATGGGATTCCGTGTCGGCTCGGTTTTACAATTGGCAACGAGTGGGCAGATCACCCGATGGAGCGTGTGAATTATCTGTGGCTTGCGCTTTCGAAAATGCGCGTCTGTGCTGCCGGACCGGAGTTAGTAACCGATGAATCGTTCACCGATGTTCGAGGCAGTTGCCGCATCGTGCGGGAATCGGAGGAGATCTATCATTCTGGTGATCTCCTCACGGGCGAAGCGAACATGAGCCATACCCTCGCCAATCTTGAGGATCATCACTTCAAGTATGCCCATTTTCGGATCCCCGGCGATGTGCATCTGCACTACTTCGGGACGATGAAACTCTCTTTTCCGGATCGACCGACCTATCAGACAGGGGATGAGATTGAAATTCGCTTTGATGGGATGGGAGAACCGCTCGTCAACTATGTCCGTCAAATTCCGGTCTCAAAGATACCGGTTGGAGTAGAGAAGGGATAGCGCGTCAATTCGTCGGTTTGTTGACACTGACAAGAGCAACCCGCTATCGAGCGATGCGAAACCCAATCACAAATTCGGTGTACTCCTTGCTGAAGAAGTCGTAACTTGTGCAGGTGCTGTAATCGTGATTGTAGTACCACGCCCCGCCCCTGACCACGCGGAAGTGTGGATTATCTTCGTCATACCATGTACTTGTCCACTCCCACACGTTACCCAGCATATCGTAACAACCGAAGGGGCTAACTCCATCCGGGAAGGCGCCTATAGGGGTTGTCCCCCCCGCACCAAGTTCTACGGTGTTGCAGCGCGGTTTGTCGATTTCATCTCCCCACGGAAATACACTTCCATGGTCACCGCGGCATGTCCGCTCCCACTCCTCAAAGGTGGGTAATCGGCAAGCTGTCCACGCTGCATACACTTCCGCATCCTCACAACTCACCTCCACGACCGGGTGATCACCCTTCTTCTCTGGATATGCTCCGTCCTCCCAAGATTGTGGAGGCCGATGCCCTGTCGCCTGAATGAACCGCTGGTACTGTGCATTCGTCACCGGATAGCGAGCTATCTGGAATCCTTCCACCCAGAGCGGAGTCAATTCCTCACCGATCAGCACCTCCCCGGCGGGGAGGTCAACCATGCTATCCAAAACCTGAAAAGCAGCATCACGGACGATTTGATCCGCGTGATTGAGCGCATGACCGATAGGTGAGATGACCTCTCCGATCGGCGGCGTTGTGAGAGGGCGCATCTGTTCCCAACCCAGATTTGTCGCCAACAACAGCCGAACGGCTTCCATTAAGGATTCCTCAAAGTGCCATGTCCAGTACTGCTTGAGCAGTTGCTGCAACGCCTCCGGATCATCGCTTTGCGCGAGTGCAATCCTCGCTTTCCGGCGATCCGTCCCGCTACCCTCAGTCAGCGTCTTCAGACTTATCAATTCTGCCAATGTGCTTTTCACCTTCTTAGGACTCGAATGCGTATCATTCCAACGCCGATATATCCTCTACCAGTTGCTTCAATCGTCCCAGAAACTGTGCGGCGATTACACCGTCAACGACCCGATGGTCACACGACAGCGTCAGTGCCATCCGCACCCCGGGCACTACCTGCCCATCTTTGACCACAGGCTTCTCCACAATCGTCCCAACAGCGAGAATCGCCGCTTCCGGTGCGTGGATGATGGCATGAAAGGTTTCAATGTCGTACATCCCCAAGTTCGTAATGCTAAACCCTGCACCGGATGCATCATCCGCCGAAAGCTTTCCAGACCGCGCCCCATCGACCAGCGAACGCACGGTTTCAGCTATCTCGGCGAGGGGACGTTGATCAGCATCGCGTATCACAGGAACAACCAGCCCGTCCTCCACGGCGGTGATCAGCCCAACATTCACTGCATGAGGGATAGCAAACGCGTCACCCTCAACCTGCGCTCTCATTTGAGGGAACTCGCGGAGTGCTAGACCAACTGCCTTGACGAAACAGTGGGTGATTGAGATGCCCTCTGGCCGGTCATTCAAAAGCGACGCCGCATCCGCCTCTAATGTCAGGTAGAAGTGCGGGGCACTTTGGAAACTCTCTTGCGTCATCCGAGCGATGGCACGACGCATCGAACTCATTGGCACCAATTCAGCATCTGACGCCGCCCGGCTGGCTTCGACTGCATGTTCCACATCCCCGGTCGTTATCGCACCACCGGGACCGCTACCCGATAGTTCTGCTAGGTCAATTCCATGCTCCGCTGCGAGTTTGCGGGCGGCGGGGGATGCCCGTACCCGACCTGTTGTCGCGCGACGTGGGCGCGTTGATGGACTCGGAGCTGTGCTGACCTGGGTCGCTTCAGGAGTTGGGAGTGGAACCTCCTCAACTTCAGGGATGGGCTCATCCGCTTCACCGATAAAACCCATCGTCACACCCACGGGACGCTTTTCCCCTTCGTGGATCAGTATCTTGCGTAGGAGCCCCGATGCAGGGGCAGTAATCTCAATGGTTGTTTTTTCGGTCTCGACCTCACACAGGAGTTGCCCCTCTTCAACGCGGTCTCCCTCCGCTACACTCCATCCGATAACCGTTGACGCCTCGCTGCTGAAACCTGATTTGGGAAGCACAATAGGTGTCATACGGACATCACCTCCTGAATCGTTGCCACAACCCGTTCTTGTGAGGGGATGTAGGCATTCTCCAACGTCGGACTGAAGGGAACGGGCGTATGAGGTGCGGTGATGCGCTTGATCGGTGCCTCAAGGCTATAGAACGCCTCATCTGCTGCTAAGGCTGCGATGTCTGTGGCAAGGCTGCACCGCGGGGTGTCCTCATCGACAATCACGAGGCGACCTGTTTTCTCGACCGAATCCAGAATGGTTCCACCGTCCAACGGACTGAGCGTCCGTGGATCGATCACCTCAACACTGACCCCTTCGGCTTCAAGCGTCTCCGCCGCAGAAAGTGCTACGGTGACCATCTTTGCAATGGCAACGACAGTTACATCACTACCCTCGCGTCGAATTTCCGCCACCCCCAAGGGGACGGTGTACGGTTCTTCGGGCACGTGCCCCTTCTCCCCCAATAGCGTCTTATGTTCGAGGAAGAACACGGGATCATCGTCCCGGATGGCAGCGATCATCAACCCCTTGGCATCGTAGGGCGTGGTAGGAATTACCACCTTTAAGCCGGGGATATGTGTGAAGATAGAGTAGAGGCTCTGCGAGTGCTGTGCCGCCGCGTTTACCCCTGCCCCAATCAGCGCACGGACGACCATCGGGACCTTCGCCTTGCCACCGAACATGTAGCGCAGTTTCGCTCCCTGATTGTAAATCTGATCCATGGGTATACCAAAGAAGTCGATGAACATCAACGCAGCGATGGGGCGTAAGCCCGTTGCCGCCGCACCAACAGCTGCCCCGATAAAGCCCGCCTCACTGATCGGCGTGTCGCGCACCCGATCGCGTCCAAACTTGCCGACCAACCCGCGAGTGATGCCCATCGGTCCGCCCCACGAATCCTCGGCACCCGGCTCGTCTGATCCGGCACCGCCAACGATATCCTCACCCATAATAATAACCGAAGCGTCGCGTTCCATCTCCTGATGAAGTGCTTCACGGATAGCCAATCCAAGGGTCATTGTACGTTCTTCGCCCATTATATCACCTCCTCGTAATTAACGTAAACGTCTGTCGTCACTTCGCTCGCATCGGGGAAGGGACTGTTGGCAGCAAATTCGACCGCCGCCTCAATAGTGTCGGCGACCTGTGTATCAATGGTGTCCAGTTCATCATCGCCTAACAATCCTTGTTCGGTTACACGATCACGGAACCGTTGGATGGCGCAATGTTTGGTCCGATACGCCTCAATTTCCTCCCTCGACCGATACCCCTGTGTATCACCTTCGTAGTGGCCATAAAAACGATAAGTTTGGCACTCCAGCAGTGTGGGACCTTCTCCCGCCCTTGCCCTATCAATCGCTGCGCCGGTCGTTTCGTAAACATCGAAGAGATCCAAGCCATCAACAGTAACGCCGGGGATGCCGTAGGCTTGGGCACGTGCGGCGATGTCGCCGCCGGCAGAGGCGTATTTCACGCTAGTTGATTGGGCGTAACGGTTATTTTCCACAACGAATATCGCGGGGAGTTTCCAGATAGCTGCCAAGTTCAAGCCTTCGTGGAAGGTGCCTTCGTTGGCACCACCATCGCCAAAGAAACTGACAGCAACTGCTCCGCTACCCTGTACCTGTGCCGTGAGTGCTGCCCCACAAGCCAGCGGGACACCGCCGCCGACAATGCCGTTAGCACCGAGCATCCCCCGGTCTATATCAGCAATATGCATGGAGCCGCCCTTACCTTTGCAGGCACCGGTAGCGCGTCCATAACACTGACACCCTTGGCGATGCAGTGACCGTGACCACGATGGGTGCTAGTGATATTATCCGCATCGGATAGGTGGGCGCAGACGCCGACCGCCACCGCTTCCTCCCCTGCGTAAAGGTGGACGAAACCCGGAATCCGTCCGGCGGCGTATTCGTCGTGCACCCGATCCTCGAACTTGCGGATGGTGAGCATCCGCTCGTAGATCTCAAGTAGTTTGTCTCTTGGAATGTCCATACGATTCCTCCCCCTATTTCATCGGGATTCAAAGCAACTTAATTTGTGTTGTCAACTCATTACTAAACCACCGGCGACGTTGATAGCGAGGCCCGTGAGATAATCGGATTCAGACGAAGCGAGAAAAACGGCTGTTTTTGCCACATCTTCCCCTACGCCAACCCGTCCCAAGGGAACACTCGAATTGCGTTGTCTCATCGCTTCAGCGTGCCGTCCACTCGCCCGCCACTCTTCGCCGGATATATCCTCCGACGATAGGGCAGCTGCTATGTAACTCACCCGCTCTGTAGATGGCGTTCACGTTAATGTGATGAGGCGCTAATTCTTGTGCCAAGGCTTGCGTGAAGCCGATCACTCCGAATTTGGAGGCGGCATACGCTGCGGAACGTGCCGAACCCTGTTTACCCAGCATGGAGGACATAGTAATGATCTTTCCACCACCACCACGGTTTATCATGTGCCGGGCGACCGCTCTACAGCAGAGAAAGGTTCCTTTGAGGTTCACCTCGTGCACGGTATCCCACGCCTCTTCCTCTAGTTCAACCACCGGCACACGGTCTGGACCAGGACGCGAGCCGGCATTGCTCACAAAGATGTCGATATACCCGAACTGATCAACACCCTCATCCACCAGTGCATCTACCTGACCGGCGTCGGATACATCTGCTAACATGGTTACTGCCTGTCGACCCAACGCCTCAATTTCACGGACGACCGAATGGGCTCCCTCCCAATCGTTTGAATCGTAGGCGTAAGGATTGCTGGCAACGTCATTGACAATGACATCGGCACCCTCCTTGGCGAGGCGTGTCGCGATCGCACGACCAATGCCGTGTTCACCACCTGCCCCTGTCACTAGGGCAACTTTTCCATTAAGATTGTACATAAATTTCCCCCGATTTCATCGGGATTCAAAGCAACTTAATTTGCGTTTTCAACCCATCGCTGAACCACCGGCAACGTTGATAGCGAGACCCGTGAGATAATCGGATTCGGACGAAGCGAGGAAAGCTGCCGTTTTTGCCACATCTTCGCCCACGCCAACGCGCCCTAAGGGAACCCTCGAATCACGTTGTCTCATCGCCTCATCGTGCCGCCCACTCGCCCGCCACTCTTCGCCGGATATATCCTCCTGCGATAGGGCAGCCGCTATGTAACTCCACAGATGGCGTTCACGTTAATGTGATGAGGCGCTAATTCTTGTGCCAAGGCTTGCGTGAAGCCGATCACTCCGAATTTGGAAGCGGCATACGCTGCGAAACGTGCTGAACCAGTTTTGCCCGACACGGAAGACATGGTGATAATCTTTCCGCCCCCGCCGCGGTCTATCATGTGTCGGGCAACCGCTCTACAGCAGAGAAAAGTCCCTTTGAGGTTGATCTTGTGCACGGTGTCCCACGCTTCTTCCTCCAGTTCAACTACCGGCACGCGGTCAGGACCAGGACGAGAGCCAGCATTGCTCACAAAGATGTCGATATGCCCGAACCGCTCAACGCCTTCATTCACCAATGCATCCACCTGATCGGCGTCGGACACATCTGCTAAGATAGCTATTGCCTGTCGACCGAACCCTTCAATTTCACGGACGACCGAATGGGCTCCCTCCCAATCGCTTGAGTCGTGGGCATAAGGATTATCGACAATGTCATTGACGATGACATCGGCACCCTCCTTGGCGAGGCGTGTCGCGATCGCACGACCAATGCCATATTCACCGCCCGCACCTGTTACCAAGGCAACTTTTCCGTTGAGATTGTACATAAACTCCTCCTAAAGCGTCTTTCAATAGCTCATCTCCCTCTTTGGATTCCGGACCAATCGAGGGGCTTACTCTCCCTCTCGACGAGGTCTCACTAGCGTGGTGCCATCTGCCTCAATCAGCGGTCGGTGATAAATGTATGGAGGCTCCAGCACCGCCTGTTGGGCTTCAGTTAATTCAGAGACCCACTCCGGCATGTCTGCCTCGTAATAGCCACCATGATAGTGGAGGTACTTGGGAGTATAGCGATAGAGTGCGGTGCGTCTCTCACCTTTTCCCTTCCACGGAAGGGTGCCGTGCGTGGTTGCTTCGTTGAAGATCACCATATCGCCAGCTGAAAGGGGGATGTGGTAGACAATTTCCCGGTTGGCTTCCCACAACAGGATGTCTTCGGGACAGGAGTAGTTCGCTTTGTGGCTGCCCGGTATGACGCATAGACCGCCATCGCCAGGGTTCACATCTGTCATGTAAAACTGGCAATTGATCAGACCGCACCGCATTCTGCCGTTTTGGTAGGCGTAGAAGCGAGATCCGTTGAAAGTAACATTGCCATCGCCATGAAGGCGCAGACCTTCGGTACCGGCTGTGGCAGTCAGTATATCTGGCTCATGATCCAACTTCCAACCTCGCCCCAGCAGGGTATTGAGGTAAGGGATGAGTTTGGGATGAGCTAACAGATCACGAAAGGGCTGACACCAAGGGTGTTCCCAAGTTAGCATACCGCTGATACGACTGCGGAGGTACTTTCCTTCCAACTGTGGACCAACTGCGCGGAGATCGTGTTCGCTATGTTTGTCTATGTTCGCATCAACAGCTTCATTCAGGCGTTTCACCTCGTCGGTTGAGAGAAGATCTTTAACAACGATAAAGCCCTGCAGATCGAATAGGTATTTTTCTCGTTCGCTCATTGTGGGAAACTGTTCTGCTTCGTACATAATTGCCGCCTCCCGTTTGGCGTGTGGGTTTTGATGTCCCTGCTGCTATAGAATGATTACTATAGCAGTGTTCATCAATCGGGTCAAGCGAAAACCGAGGCTGCCGAAGTTTTCTGTTGACGCTACAGGACAACCGTGATATAAGAATAGAGGCGATAACTGTCTCACAACTTAAAAGACCAATGGGCTATCCTACCGACGACAAAATCAACCTAGCCAGGATTGTGCCTAAACGCAAGGAGGTTTTCTCATGGAACTCGGTTTCTTCACAATGCCGCTGCATCCGCCGGGCGCGGATTTCACGAAGACCTTGGATCACGATATGGAGCAAGTGGTGACACTGGACAAGTTGGGCTACACAGAGGCGTGGATCGGTGAGCACTTCACTTTTGAATGGGAGAATATCCCATCCCCTGAACTCTTCATCGCGAATGCTTTGGGGTTGACTAAAAACATCGTCTTCGGTACAGGCGTTACATGTATGCCCATCCACAACCCGGCTGCGGTCGCCCATCGCATCGCCCAGCTCGACCATCTCGCGCACGGGCGTTTCTACTGGGGGGTTGGTTCCAGCGCCATACCGGGGGACTGCGAGATGTTTGGATTCGCCGCGGACGGCGACCGGCGAAAGGCAACACGAGAGGGTATCGAGGCGGTGCTCCAAATTTGGGAGGACCCCAAACCGGGGCTATATGAAACCGAGTACTGGCGTTATAAGATTCCTGAGCCGGTGGACGATATCGGCTTAAAGGTGCACATCAAGCCGTATCAGAAGCCTCACCCGCCTATCGCGATGGGAGGCGTTTCACCAAGATCGGACACGCTGGTGTTGGCAGGTGAGCGGGGCTGGATTCCAATGAGCCTCAATCTGATACCTGTAGAGGTCATCCAGACACATTGGGAAGCGGTGGAAGAAGGGGCGCAGAAAACGGGTCGGACTCCGGATCGCTCAATGTGGCGCATCGCACGGGAGATTTACATCGCAGACACAACCGAACAGGCGCGCAAGGAGGCGTTAGAAGGAGTCCTCGCACGCGACTTCAATGAGTACTGGTTCAAACTCCTGCCCAAGGAACGATTCAAGAGAGATCCCAACATGTCCAACGATGAAGTGACAGTCGAGTGGCTACTTGATAACCTTTGGATCGTCGGAAGCCCTGACGATGTCGCCGATCAGCTGCGCCAACTATACGAGGACGTAGGCGGCTTTGGCGTACTCCTAGCGATGGGACACGAATGGGAACCGAAGGAGAAGTGGCTCAATTCCATGACGTTGCTTATGAATGAGGTGATGCCCAAACTGGCAGACCTGACCTAGGTCCACTCTGGGTGTTCGGGAGGTGAAGTATGCGTTTGAAGGACAAAGTAGCGCTGGTTACGGGAGGCGGTTCCGGCATTGGGGGTGCGACAGCGGTGCTATTCGCTGCGCAGGGAGCGAAGGTGGTCGTCTCCGATTTGAATGAGGCTAACGCCCTCGAAACCGTTGCAGAGATAAAGACCGACGGAGGTGACGCCACTGCTCTCACCGGAGATGTATCAAGGAACGCCGACGCCGAGGCGATGGTGAAGGATACGGTGAAGACCTATGGCACGTTGGATATTGTGGTCAACTGCGCTGGGGTTATCGCCGGTAAGGCGCTCCCGAAAGGCGCATCCCCTGAAGAGGTGTGGGACCGTGTGATGGAGGTCAACCTGAAGGGGACCTACCTGGTAACGTGGCATGCGGTGCGGATGATGGAAGGGTCCGGCGGCGGGTCTATAATCAACATCGCCTCCATCAATGGAATAGTGGGCTATCCGATCGGCCTCGGCGGCGGCTTTGATGCGTATGTTCCCTCAAAGGGGGGCGTGGTCCAATTCACCAAAAACTTGGCTATCGACTACGGCAAGAAGAACATCCGCGTGAATTGCATCTGTCCCGGTCACATAGACACCAATCTCATCCGCGAGTTTGTCCAAGAACAGCGCGAATGGTTGGAACAGCGTTACCCGATGGGACGGATCGGAAAGCCCGAAGAGATTGCTTACGCGGCACTTTTTCTGGCATCGGATGAATCCTCTTTTGTGACGGGTGCTCCGCTTATCGTCGATGGTGGATATACCGCGCAGTAGATCGGATTCGCAAATCACAATCCATTTGGCGGTGAACCTATGTTAGTAGTTTCCCCCGAACTGAATTCTGTTGCCTTCAGGGTCTGAAATATCGAAGCACGCTAATCCGTCCCCATTTTTTAATGGTCTCAATCGTAAACCCTTCGCCTTGAAGGCATCGTGAACGGCTTTTACACTTTCGACGGGAAAGCCAATCTTTTGTCTTCCGCCGTTTGGCTTGCTCGCACTGTGCAGGCAGAGTTTACACTGCCCGGTGTTAAAGCGGAAGAAGCGGTGCGCCGGAAACGGTTGTTCTTCGTCGGGCTGCAATCCGACAATATCCCTGTAAAATGCGGTAACAGTCTTCATGTCTTTGACAAAAAGTATGATGTTTCCTATATCCATGAGATTGTTCCTTATAATGTAACGTGACGTTGGTTACATTGCAGGCGCGTAATTTAAGTGTGCGCCATGCTATACCCAATACCCACTTCATCGAAATCAGAGCTTTTAGCTTAAAAGTTGATTAACATTAGTAATACATATTTTAACATATCAGAATAATATTTGTCAAATAAAAAACAAGTTTTAAGACTTACGCAGTTGGTTCATAAGTCCCCCTGCAACTCCCCTGACAAGGGGAGAAGATAAAAGGGGATCTTCTCCCTTGTCTTTCCCCTCTTATCAGAGGGGTTGGGGATTTAGGGGGTTAAAAATAAAAAAACTCGCGCTGCGTGCTAAATTGTCGTAAGTCCTGAAGTTTAATAACTTTAGGACTTATGCACTTCGCCCGCGAAAATCGTGTCGTATGTTGTACGACGTATTAGCACGGTTATGCCACGCTAGAATGGCAATTCAGATGATAACATGTCACGACTCTCCGAAAACACTAGCGCCATACTCTCTTTGCATATTCTCCACAAGGCTAACTTGTGTCAATGCTATTACCAAGCAACTCTGCTACCTTTCAGAATGAACGTGACATTGTAAGTGAAACGGTTGTTCCGAGTTCAAAAGCGTCACCTTCATTGGACAGTGTTCGCTGATGAAGTGGAAACATTACGGAAAAGCGCACTGGTATGCCATATCCAGCGTTGAGCGTTGCACCAAACAATCCAGAGTTGAGAACCAGACCTGAATTAACATCTTGCTCGCCGTCCCAATAGGCGTAGGATTGATAAAACCTGAGATAGGTGGCGTGAAACGCAAGCCAATCTAACAGGCGATATTTCACTTCTGCTGTCGAGGTCAGTTCTACAGACCCGCGATAGGTTTTCTTGTTTTCATAGAACGGAAATTGCCCCATGATAGAGGCGTTTAGTGACAAGTCACCAAAGAGTGGTGTTCCGTAATGTAATTCAGCCAATGGGTTGAACGTTCCCGTTCCAAACTGGATATGAAGATGTTCCAATCCAGCATCACCCAACGCAAAAGGGTCTTCTTCTGTTTTCCCTACTGGAATGCTGCTTCCGAGTGATGCAACCAAATGGTCACTGTCACGTAAGATAAAGGAGAAGACTAAAATTGGAAAATCCACGGTAGGTTTCGTCGCGGTGATGGATATTCTGGTTTGCCAGTATCGCCGCGCGCTCATGGGAAGATGTGGGTTCGATCTTCTCAACGCTTGCGTCTTGGTTTTTAATTGCGTAAGGGATACTCAGCAGAACCTTCCAGTTGTCAGCTATGCTATACTGGAGGCCCAAATCCAGACGAAGAACATCAAGGGAGACCAGATGTCGGTGCAACGGTGATTTGACTACTTGTCCAGTTGGGGAAAGTCCCTTCGTAAATGTCCGCCCTCAGAGTCAAATCCTCTCAATACATTGAGGGAGAATCGAAATTTATCTGTATCTTCTGAAGTCAAACTGACTTCACCTATCCCGCTACGCGGTATTACGGGATTATTTCAAGCACCTCACGACTCTTGCCCCAATGCAAACGGTAAAAGATGGAAAAAACCGAGTAAGAGTGTGGTTAAAAAGACTGTCGTTTTCATCATTTTTGACTTATAGTGAATTCAAAAAATAAATAGACACTTTCGCCCCTCTGTGCAGCGATCCCGATTTATCGGGGCCGGTAGGTGCGGCATCCTAACCGCACCGGTTTGGAGTGTCTCATTAATTCTAAGGTCCACTATAGCTCCACGAGAGTGTTATAAAAAAAGTGAGTGAGATTATGCCGAATCGCTTTAGAATCAGACGCATCCTACACTGTGATGGTTGAACGATTGAAACTCAAATCAAAAAATCTTCCAATCTGTAATCGTTAAAAAGGAGGAAGCCACTAACATGAAAGATCAGGTTGTTATTGTCACCGGCAGTGGTCAGGGCATCGGCGAGGCAACTGCCTTGCGTTTCTCAAGCGAAGGGGCATCCGTGGTTGTGGTGGACATCCAAGAAGCGAGCGGCAACGAAACGGTCCAAGAGATTCAGCATCAAGGCGGCAAAGCGTGTTTTGTCAGGGTTGATGTGTCAAACCCCAGCGATGTGCGTAATATGGTAGAACAAGCCGTGGCAGCGTTTGGAAAGATAGATGTCCTTGTTAATGTCGCCGGCGTTCAGGGGATGGTCGCCGATATTGTTGAGTTGCCTGAGGATGAATGGTATCATGTTCTCAATGTAAATCTCACAAGCGTCTACCTCTGTTCAAAGTATTGCATTCCTTATATGCTCGAACAGGGCGGCGGCTCCATCGTCAATATAGCGTCGATGCAGAGTTTTTTCAACATGCCCGGATCATCGGCGTATGCCGCCGCGAAGGGAGGCATCGTCTCATTAACGCGAAGCATGGCGCTGGATTTTGCCCCCCAAAACATCCGCATCAACGCTGTCGCACCCGGCTATATCGATACACCCTTACTGCGTGGATTTGCGGAGGCGACCGGCGATATGGAAGGTGCTATTCAGCAATGGTGCAGTCGGATACCGATTCGACGGTTGCAACAACCCGCGGAGGTTGCGGAAGTGATTCTGTTCCTCGCCAGTTCAAGAGCTTCAGCGGTGACCGGTGTCACCTATCCGGTTGACGGGGGTATCTTAACGGCTCAGCCGTTCATGGGGGATTAGATTTCAATTATTGCGATATCCCTGATACGTCATGTGTTGGAAAGACAACTTACAGACCAATAAGGAGAAACCAATGGCTACGCAACCCGATTATGATCTCGATTTGAAACTTGCCGAGTTAAAAATTAATGGTTACGTTACCTTTGAAGACTTGATACCAGTAGAGACGATAGATCGGATACGTGAAGCGTTCCTGCCCCTCTTGGAAGAGGTAAAGGCTCACAGCCATACGCAAGGCGAAGATGTCAAGGTACGTGGGCACACCGATGATCGGCTTGTTGTAGAAGGGCGTTTACAGATCGTCAACCGTTACACGATGTACGTCCCTTGGGAGCAGCCCTTCGCCGATCCCCAGATCTTCGAGAACCCGGTGATGCTAGATTTTCTCGACCGGTATTGGGGCACCAGCGACTATCATATTACCTGCTACCATTCAAACAACCCGTACCCCGGCAGCGAGTACCAGCGGTGGCATCGAGATGCGGGGATTTCCAAACTAGTTCCCCATGTTGGCTTAGAGGTTTGTCCACATTTTGGTATCAAGTTTCCGCTAGTAGATACCTACGAGGAAAATGGGAGCTTTGAAATCTTGCCCGCCACCCAATACCTCGCCGATCCAGAGTTGGAGAATTGTTACGACGAAGTGCTGACAAAAGGCGATTTCCCCACAGCACGCCGTCTCAACCTAAAGAAGGGAACGCTATGGGTTCAGGATCCACGGACGCTCCACCGTGGAACCCCCAATCGCGCCGACCAGCCCAGACCAGAGTTGGTGATCTGCTATTCCCTCCCTTGGTTCGCGATGCGTAACCCTATTGAGATGACTCAGATGGAATACGATAAGCTCTCTGAACGGGGCAGGGAGATGCTTTCTCGGTGCGAGGTAATTGGATAACGACCCCGAATAAGCTTTGGTCGAGGTCCCCTAGAAACCCATAACTTTTAAGAGGAGACAAAATGAAAACGTTTTACAGTTTAACCCGATTAATTGTGTCAATCATCGGTTTCGCCCTGATTGGCGGTTTGATGATGGATGGCACTTATGCAGATGCAGACACTGCAAAAGAGCAACTGGAGAACTCACCGCGGCACGGGGAATGGGTGAAAATCACCGCAGAGAGCGGACGCGAGGTCAGTGCGTTCATCGTTTTCCCGGAGATCAAGGAGAACGCAGCTTCGGTGATTGTCATCCATGAGATTTTCGGCCTAACGGATTGGATTAGACAGGTCGGTGATGAACTTGCGAAAGCGGGCTTTGTCGCAATCTGTCCCGATTTCCTTTCCGGGATGGGACCAAACGGAGGCGGCACCGATAGCTTTGAAGGTAACAGTGTCCGGCGCGCGATTCGTGACCTAGATCCGGACCAAATCACAGCGGATCTCAAAGCGGTGACAAAATATGTCCGCGATCTGCCTTCGACGACAGATGTAGTCGCTGTGAGTGGATTTTGTTGGGGCGGTAGGCAGTCGTTCCGCTTTGCGACTAATGACAATTCGCTGAAAGCGGCTTTCGTTTTCTATGGCAGCCCCCCAGATGCAGCGGCATTGGGGAAGATTACCTGTCCGATCTACGGTTTTTACGGTGAGAGTGACAACCGAATCAACTCGACCATTGAATCGACAAAAGCAGCTGCAGCATCCGCCGGTATCACCTATGAACCAGTGATCTATTCCGGTGTAGGTCACGGCTTTTTGAGGCGCGGAATGGCTGCGGAGGCGAGTGAGGTTCAGAAAGCTGCAACCCGTGAGGCTTGGGAACGATGGGCGAATTTACTGAATAAGCAGTAGAGAATACAAAATTGGTTCATATTAAAAGTGCAAAATGCGAAGAGAAACCGAGTTTTTTCGGAAAAACTCGGTTTCTTTGCACCATTCTTTAGCATAAGCCATAAACTTAACACAGGAGAAATTTTCAAATGAAAAGGGCACTTACCTCTGTCATCTTTTTTTGTGTAATTACAACTTTTTTGTGGGGAACGGACTCGTTTTCAGAGCTTGAGAAATATTGGCACCAGTGGCGGGGACCTGAGGCTTCCGGCGTCGCACCGCACGGAGATCCACCCATCGAATGGAGCGAAAACAAAAATATCCGATGGAAAACCGAGATTCCGGGTCAGGGACATGCCACCCCAATCGTGTGGGACGATACCATTTTTGTCACAAGTGCTGTCAAGACCAACAAACAGATAGAACTAGCACCAATGGAGGAACCGCAGCGGCGAAGGGGTCGTCGTGGTCGCTCCTCAACCCCATCATCTGTCCACCAATTTGTAATTTTCGCTATCAACCGTTCTGACGGGAGCATCCGTTGGCAGCAGACCGCCCGTGAAGAGGTGCCGCATGAAGGAACACACCAGACCGGTAGCTGGGCAGCAAATTCCTCTGTCACCGATGGGGAACATGTGTACGCTTACTTCGGCTCCCGTGGTCTCTACTGTTATGACATGCAGGGGAATCTCCAGTGGGAGAAAGACTTAGGGGACATGGCTACCAGACGCAGTTTCGGTGAAGGCAGTTCACCAGCACTCTATGGGGATGCCATCATTATCAACTGGGACCACGAAGGGGATTCGTTCATTGTTGCTTTGGATAAACGGACGGGTGAAGAACTCTGGAAAGTTGACCGAGATGAAGTAACGTCGTGGGCGACGCCACTCGTCGTTGAACACAACGGGAATCATCAAGTCATTATCAATGCAACGCACCGCACCCGTAGCTACGATCTGGCGACAGGGGAAGTGCTTTGGGAATGCGGCGGTATGACAGCCAATACAATTCCATCGCCCGTAACAGCGAACGGTATTGTCTACGTTACCAGCGGTTTTCGCGGCAACGCTCTGCAAGCGATTCGTCTCGCTGATGCAGAGGGAGACATCACCCGTGGGGAGGCGATCGTTTGGGAGTATGGCAGAGATACCCCTTATGTACCTTCCCCGCTGCTTTATGACGATACACTCTATTTCCTGAAAAGCAACAGTGGAATCCTTTCCGCCTTCAACGCCAATACAGGCGAGGCATACTATGGACCAGAGCGTCTGGAAGGCATCTCGGAAGTCTATGCGTCGCCGGTCGGTGCGGACGGCCGCATCTATATCGCAAGCAGAGACGGCGTCACACTTGTAATCAAACACGGTTCAACGCTTGAAGTCCTCGCTGAAAATGTCCTCAATGATGGTTTCAATGCCTCACCCGCAATCGTAGGCAAGGAGATATATCTACGTGGGAATAGATCCCTCTACTGCATTGCGTCTGATTAACTTAGCGCCCAATACACTAGAAAGCAGACAACATAAAAATGTTTGATGATTATCGTCCCAATCGATTTGGACCAGGGCGATCCGCCGTTATGTGCAAACACGGCGCGGTCGCCACAAGCCAACCCCTTGCTGCGGGTGCGGGTTTACAAATCCTGCGCGATGGTGGGAATGCGATCGACGCCGCCGTT
Source organism: Candidatus Poribacteria bacterium (assembly GCA_021295755.1). Classification (NCBI taxonomy): domain Bacteria; phylum Candidatus Poribacteria; species Candidatus Poribacteria bacterium. The sequence goes on along the minus strand of JAGWBT010000020.1, from coordinate 4,575 downwards.
GCCACGGCTGCCATGCTCAACGTTGTTGAACCGATGTCTACGGGGATTGGTGGAGATATGTTTGCGTTGGTGTATCGTCCGCAAGATGGGATTATCGTGCGCCGTATGCCGCAGAACTTGAATTCTTTACGAAGCAGGGGTTGACCAGTATTCCAAGCACAGGGAGTCTGTATCCTGTGACCGTTCCCGGCACGGTTGATGGGTGGGGGACAATTCTCGAAGCCTGCGGCACGATGACGCTGGGCGATGTCCTCAAGCCTGCCATTGAGCATGCGGAGAACGGGTTTCCAGTCAGTCCACAGATCAGCCTAGCGTGGCAAGAAGCCGCTGGACTGCTTTCGAGCACGCCTGATGCCGCTAAAACCTACCTGACAAGCGGACGCGCACCAAAACCGGGAGAGGCTTTCTACCAACCCAATTTCGCAAATACCCTGCGCCTGATTGCTGAAGGGGGGCGTGAGGCGTTTTATGGGGGCGAAATCGCCAGAAAGATTGTGCAATTCTCCGATGAGAACGGCGGCTTATTCACAATGCAGGATTTTGCTGATCACACCTCGAATTGGGTGGAGCCGATTTCAACCAACTATCGCGGCTACGATGTCTACGAAATTCCGCCCAACGGACAGGGGATTGCTGCCCTGCTCGCTCTGAATATCGCTGAAGGCTTCGACCTCCAGTCAATGGGGCATAATAGCGAAGCCTCTTTGCACTGTTTGATTGAGGCGATGAAGCTAGGGTTTGCCGATCTGGACCAATACATTACTGATCCGGAGGTTGAAGATGTTCCCGTTACGGGTTTACTCTCCGAGGAATACACCGACAGCCAGAGGGCACGAATCAATCTCGATCGTGCCAACACAGATCCGATTGCAGGTACACCGCCGATGGGGAGTGATACCGTTTATCTCTGCGCTGTTGACAAAGATCGCAATGTTGTTTCGTTCATCAACAGTCTCTTTGCGGGCTTTGGTTCGGGCATGGTGGCAGGAGATACAGGGATTATGCTGCAAAACCGAGGGGCAGGGTTCTCGCTCAATCCGAATCATGTCAACCGGATTGCACCGCATAAACGGACGATGCACACAATTATCCCCGGTATGATCGCCCAAAACGGTGTACCATTTGTAACCTTCGGTGTGATGGGCGGACAGATGCAGCCACAGGGACATCTGCAATTGGTGAGCAACCTCGTCGATTTCAATATGGACGTGCAATCCGCGCTCGATGCCCCGCGCTTCCGCGTTTTGGATGAATCAACTGTCACCATCGAAGAGGGTGTGCCGATGAACGTCCTGTCGGGATTGGCGCGGAAGGGACATCAGCTGCTACCGCCGTATACCTTCTTCGGTGGCGGACAAGCGATCTTTATTCATCCGGAGTACAATACACTAATCGCGGGGTCTGAACCACGCCGCGATGGTTGTGCCGTGGGGTATTAACCTAAATCGTGAAACGTAATGCGTGATGAGTAATAGTTCACTAGGTTCTGTTGATATTTGTGGCATAATGGATATATGTCAACCCTCACGTTACCTGATACTCAATGGACAAAAATAGTAAACTTCCTTAACACCTGTCCCGATATCTATACCGGAGAGGAAACTCACTTAAAGCGCTTTGTTCAAGCGGTGCTTTGGATAACTCGTAGCGGTAGCCAATGGCGACTGTTACCTAAACAGTACGGTAATTGGAACAGTGTCTACAAACGATTTGCAAGGTGGTGCGATAAAGGGGTCTTTCAACGGTTGCACCAGCACTTCGTCAATGCCCCTGATATGGAGTGGCTCATCATTGACACCACTATCATTCGTGCCCACCCCTGTGCCGCGGGTGCATTGAAAACCAGTGGTGGACAAGCCTGTCAAGCACTCGGACGCAGTCGAGGTGGATTCTCAACCAAGATTCACGTCGCTGTTGATGGATTAGGTAATCCATTACGTTTTAGCCTGACCGCCTTTTAGCTCGACGTACCAAGCAGGTTGAAAACTCTCGGAACGGAGAGACTGATGTTGCGGCTAGCTGCTGATGAGAATTTTAATAGTAATAGGACTTACACACTTGGTCAGAAAATAGGTTATAATAGGGGCTATGAACCCACCCCAATACATCAAATATGATAATATCAACTTTTTGATTGCCACAACCGTTACAATGCCGCAAAATGAGCTAAGGCAATTCCTGGCTAACACAAGCTAATTACCTCCGGGGGGTGTAGAACCATCACCGACACCTGCCATCTCAGGCAGCGACTGCCTTCAACGCCGCGTATGACGATCTGGAATCTACAATTTCAACCTTTAGCCCAAAAGAGCGCATCTCACCCATTCCCAAAGTATTGTTTACTTTTTCGCGTTGGCATTAGGTTGGCATTTTTTATCACACGGAAGGATTCATCTGCATGGAAAACACCGAAACCGTTACCCTCACCCCCGCACAGCGGCTGCATTTCGACATCTACGGTTTTGTACTGCTAGAGAATGTCTTGACCGCCGACGAAGTCGCTCGCATGAAGGACGCGCTTCATCGGATGAAAGCCGATCCGGATCTTGAGTCCAAACGGGTCTACGCCCATAAACGCGGTGAGCATCATATACTGCTGGGTAATCTGGTCGAGTATGACCCTGCTCTGCTAGAATACGCCGCCCATCCCAAACTGGTGCCGCTCGTTGAAGAGGTGGTCGGTGGCAAGGTCCGCCTTGAGGAGACCGAGGCAATCATCAATAGTAGGGATCCAGAAGCGGATATTAAGGAACTCCACAAACGACGCTATAACCCCACCGGACTCCATCGTGGGACACAGCACGGCTGGGGAACTTACATCGAACAGAGCAAATTCCACTGCATCTTTGTCAAGACGTTGACCTATCTCACCGATGTAGGAGCCGACGACGGCGGCACCTGTTTTATCCCCGGCAGCCACCGGCTCACTTGGGACAGGGAAGAGATGATCGAAGCCGCACTCTCCGATGATAAACTGATCTATCAGGTAGAGGCAACCGCCGGCTCGGTCCTGCTCTTTCCAGAATCCCTCATCCACAGCACGACCGCTATCCGCAGCGACAAGGAGCGTACAATCCTAGTCGCTGGATACACCCCACCGATGGTGCGTGAGTGGCCCGGTAACGAGATCAGTCCTGAGTTTATCGAAACCCTGCCCGAAGATATTAAGCCGCTTATCTCTGGAAGCGATAGTTGGCGTTGGGAAAGACGATATTGATCGTGGCTCATGCTAAAAGAAAGTGTAAAATGCTAAGAGCGCGAAACGTAAAGAAAATTGGTTCATTAGTTCATTTGTTCATTGCGTCATGACGAAAGAATGAGAAAACGATAAAAGAGGATTAAATAAATGCCAAACGTTAAGATGTATACAACCAGTTTCTGTCCATACTGCTACAAGGCGAAAGGTATCCTTGACAGGATGGGCATCGAATTTGAAGAAATCAACATCAAAGGGGATCCCTCGATGCGCGATGAAATTGAGAAGCTAACCGGTCGCCGCGATGTACCGCAAATCTTTATCGATGATCAACATATCGGCGACGATGATGATTTAGCTGAACTCGCAGCATCGGGGAAACTGAATGAAATTTTTAACATAGAAGGAGAAACAGATGGCAGAGATAAAAAACGGAAACGATGGTTTGGAAGAGCGTAACATCATCATTATCGGTGGCGGCACGGCGGGTTTCGCCGCAGGGGTCTACACCTCGCGGGCAATGCTGGAGCCGCTACTCATCACCGGAGACGCACTCGGCGGGCAACTCTCACTGACACTTGATCTTGAGAACTATCCGGGCTTCTTCGGGACCGAAGCCGCAGAGTTTATATCAGGGATGCAGAAACAGGCAGAGCGTTTTGGGACCGAGGTAAAGTTTGACATGGTAACAGAGGTGGATTTTAATCGCCACCCGTTCTACCTGAAGACCTACGACCAAAAATACCTCGCCAAATCGGTCATCATTTGTACCGGTGCTTCGCCGCGAACACTGGACATCCCCGGCGAAGAGGGGTACGGTGGACGTGGTGTCTCCTACTGCGCCACCTGCGACGGATTCTTTTTCCAGAACCAACGTCTCATCGTTGTCGGCGGGGGCGATGCCGCCCTTGAGGAAGGGATATTTCTGACAAAGTATGCGTCAGAGGTCTATGTCGTCCACCGCCGAGACCAACTCCGCGCCAGCCAAATCATGCAGGAACGCGCTTTCAAGAATGATAAAATCAAGTTCATCTGGGATACAGTCGTCGAAGAGATCCAAGGAGACGACGAAAAGGTCACCGGCGCGCTGCTCAGAAACGTAAAAACCGACGAAAAGCAAGTATTTCCGATTGATGGCGTATTTATCTTCATCGGACACATCCCGAACACCGAGCTATTCCAAGGTGTAATCGACATGGATGATCAGGACTACATCGTGGTGGACAAACTCCAGCGTACCAATATCGACGGCGTCTTTGCAGCGGGCGATGTACATGACCACATCTTCCGCCAAGCCATAACGGCTGCCGGTGCCGGTGCCGCCGCAGCTATCTCCGCTGAGAAGTTTATCGCTGAGTTGGAGAATCGCGCCTATCCGG
>JAGWBT010000019.1:6886-48040 GCA_021295755.1 Candidatus Poribacteria bacterium | reverse complement strand
AAGCCGAATCCTATCAAAACATCGACGGGCTATTTATCCGCGAGTTCACCAACGGCTGGGCAGTCTATAACCGAAGCGGTAAAGAACAAACCATAACTCTTCCCCAGTCATCAACAAGCGCGTCCAGCAACAAACAGGACATCACCCACCTGCTCCCCGACCTCCACGGCGAAATTTATATCCGTGTAGGCAAGCCGTTTGACCTGAACAGAGATGGGACTATCAACGCCCTCGATCTAATCCTCGTCTCTCAATCGTTTGGCACTACTGCCGGTGATGTTAATGGTGATGGCACAAGCAACAGAATGGATCTTAATTATGTAGCAAAACAGTTTAGTCACTAATTATGTTTTACTTCCTGCAATCCACGCATGAGGTCCATATTCCTTGTATAATTGAGATTCTCTATCTATATCGCGGTATACTTTCAATGCAGGATGTAGTGTTTCGTCTGTTCCTTCAAATTGACAACTATCATCAGCCCGGCAGAGAAAATCTACATACGGCTCCAGCGAGGCACCCAAACTTCCATAGTAAATGATAATCACAACTAAGAGATCTGCACCTTCTCTCCGGTCTCCGCGCTCAAATAGATCGCGTCCAACAATTTCATAAACGTCAGCGCATCGGTGGGGGAAACATCGGGCGGGTTTGTCCCACGAATTGCGCCAGCGAAATCGCGGATCTCTCCGTTGAAATCGCCATCGCTGTGTGCCACATATTCGTCGATGAAATCGTCGCCTTCAGTATAGATCCCACCAAGCAGTCGGCGTGTCCCCGAACGCTTCACACCCGAAGGTTGGGAGGTAGATTCCTGCTCGATTGTGCCAGCCGTGCCTAAAATTCGTATACGGAGATCCCATGCACGGTCTGTCCATGTCGGAATGACGGAGGAGGTGTCCATCTGGATCGTGATACCGTTGGCACACCCAACCAGAAAACTGAGGTAATCCTCAGAATGATGCTCTACCGCTAGCGTCGTTGGAAATGCGCTATGACTGACAGCAAACGCCCATTCGGGTTGTGGACAGCCCATCAGAAACCACGCCTGATCGAGATAGTGTGAGCCGTGTTGACCCAACGCACCACCCTTTAACCCCCACCGATACAGCCAATCTCTGCCCGGTCCCGGTTCATAGTTGACCCCGCGTTCCCGGTAATGATAGTGCACCCGTGCGTGGTATACCTGCCCGATTTCTCCTGCGACGATGATTTGACGGGTCTTTTTATTTTCTGCTTCGTGCCGCATGAAGTAGGAGTATACAAGGGTTTGCCCGGTGGATGCCGCCACTTTGTTGATCTCCTCCACATCGGCGGCGTTGCGACCGTGTGGCTTCTGCACCAGCACATGCTTGCCCGCATTCAACGCATCAATTACCATCGGCTTCCGCACATCAGGGGATGTGGCAACCCCAACCGCTTCCACTTCGTCGTCCGCGAGCAATTCCTGATAGTCGCCATACACTTTGGAGACATCGTTATCGGCAGCAACCTGCTGAGCGAGTTCCTGATTCAGATCTGCCACCGCCCAAGCGGTAGTATCTTCGCCCGCACTTGCACCCGCTACCCACGCCCGACCAACTCTGCACCCGATTACTCCAATTTTGATTTTCTCTGCCATGATGACATGCTCCTTTCACATTTTACGCATCATCGGCTAGCAACTGAGGAAGATGCGTTTTCATCAGGTTATCTTGCGGTTGATAACCGAGGATCTCAACGGCACCACTGATATCAAGATAGCTCTGCTGGTAGGCGGTCGAATTGGCAGACCTGCCATACGTGATAAGAAATTTCACAGGTCCTTCATAATCAACTGCCCGTCCGAAAAGTTGGGCACAGTCGCGCGGTGTCAGAAGTGTGCTACAGGTGCGTAAATGCTCCGCTTCATACCCACCTGTGAATGTGCCAATACGGATGCTGATAAAGCGCATATCGAACTCATTAACGAGGTAGCGTCCGGCAACCTCTGCCATCCCTTTCATCGCGCCATACCAACCATCAGGATTGATCTGTTCCGCTGTCGAGAATCGCGGCGGTGAACTTATCTGTTCATTCCAACCGGTGACATGGTTTGTGGACGCAAACACGATCTTTTGGACACCCTCTTCGCGGGCAGCTTCAAATAGCAGCATTGATGCCCCAATATCGGTCACTTCGCCCGGCACCTTGCCAAATTGGTTTGAGGACACAAGCGCGAGGTGCACAACGACATCTTGATCTTTGCAAAGTTCTCGCATTCGCTGATAGCCCCGAACATCTCCCAATTCAACGCGGGATTTCGTGCTATCAGCCTCCTTGAGATCTACCAATGTCAAGGTGTATTTATCTTCCTTTTCCCAAGCACCCCACAATGTACTGCCAACTTTACCTGCTCCACCGGTAATGAGCACCCGTTTTTTTTCTGCCATATCTATCTTGTTCCTTTCTGAGTATGAGATAACCGTGGTCATCCCCTATATATGTAGTAGGCTTGTAACCCGTTGGGAAGATTAAAGATAACCTCTCCACCATCATGGGTGAATGAAAGTGGGTGGGTGAAGATGTTCTGTGTTCCAATATGCGCCATACCGAGATTTATGCCGTTCTATCACCCGATTGTTATTGGACACCCCTGAATTGTTTGTCCCTGCCCTCCACACGCGCACCCCCGGTGCATCGTTGATGTTACGGAGGACATCGACTTCCAATCGGGTTTCCAATTCCCTATCTGTCAATGGGAGAGAGAGTAAATCATGATACAGTGGGGGTAGAGATGCTTGTGCGACAAACCAATCGACATGAACCGATGTTATATCACACTTCATCTCCCCCTGTAACCGCCCCAGTTGTGCCTTCAGTGCGGTCTGTGTTGGGGCATCAAACCCAATATGGTAGGGATATTCTGCTTCTATTTTCGTCCACCCATCATTGACGTCCCACTCATAGTGTCTGAGGTCGATATAGAAGATAGTCCATTGTGGGTCGATGGGTTGTGGGTTGATAACTACACTCCCCCATGAGAGGCTGTTAATCAGTTTGTTGAGTGCTTTACGATATTCTTGGAGTATTTGTGCTGACTCCCCCGCATTATAGAGATGTGTCATTGTGAAGTACCGGGCATAGGCACGGTCAAATGGTGCAAGGGACATCAGGTGAGTCTCAATGGTATTGAGGACTTCACTAGGAGAGATGAAGTCGCCATCGGTTGTGGAGGTTGCGATCCAATCGGGTGCCCCAGCCAATATCCAGTTCCGAATCGTATCAATTGACTGAGCATCCGTTTGGCTGTTTCAGTGGTTATGAGTCGCTTATACAGTTCAGAGGCATCAGGGTTTCCCGGAACAACGCTTCCCTTTTTCGATGAGTGCATTGTGTTCCATTAAGAGTGTTTCTTTATAAGCACCATCAGGACCATGACAAATGAGACAGCTTTGTTGGAAGATCGCGTGGGTGTCTAGGGCTATCTGTTGTTGGGCAGATACTGTTTGATAACCCAAGATGCACATCAATAAACCGATGCAGACGCTGAGACACTGTTTCTGACAGAAACCAATCAAAGCGGAAATGAAATGACGAAACATAAAGGGACACCCTCCTTATGGAACTGATGGTGCGAATTTGCAAGGGTTGATCCGTTCTTGCTATAAACGGTAATTTGACATATTGGATGCAAAAGCATAGCACGCTTTAATACGGTTGGCAAGTTGAATCTTGAACGGAGCAAATACATCAATCACACTTTATAAACTCATAGGGGCATTTAATTCTCCTGTAGGAGGGATCTCCGAATCCCGACATCTCCCGGTTGCAACTTTTCAAGCAAAATGGTTAAAAAACCGAAAGCTAAATGACCGTAATAAACTCATTTCATAATTGACAAAAAAAAAGGAAACGGTTATAATCATTCTACCAGCTGTTTCTAACGTCAGTTGCTAGTTATATGCGATGCAGTAAAAGTCAAACTCCGATACTTGTAGGTCGGGCATCTTGCCCGACTCATAGCCCCACCGGGGCGACATGTTTTGGATCAATGACCCCGGCTTGTTGCACGCCACGCTGTGTATTTTGTCAAGATATGAATATAGACCTACAATCTACTTTTGTACCACGATCTGTTAGATTGTGATCCCAACCTGCAAACTAACAGTTCGCGCTACTTATGGCAGACTGCCTGATGATGACACCGGGGCGACATGTATGTGGTATCATCACGCAACTAGCAACTTAGGTTATTCTTAATAAACTGAAGTGCGTGAGTCCTACAGCTAGTATAAGCCAAGTTGCTAGAGCGTATTGACATTTATCAGGAAATTTGCTCATAAATTGATGCTGATCTGGTAGGTCAGCAAACCTTAGTCAATGCTAATATGGCATCAGCAAACCTTAGTCGATGCTAAATGGCAGGTCAACAAACCTTTTACAGACAACCGCTATAGCATAGCACACTTATGTAATACCGCTCAAGTATAGTGGCCATCGGGATTCGCGGCACACCCGCGAATTATGAATACCCGTCTAGGGCATTGAAATATTTTTTTTCACCTGTCAGTGCCCTGCCAAACCGCGGAATCGTGGTGGTGTGCAATGTACATAGTCAGACTACTTGGCTTCGTTCGTGTTATGGGTCGTTTCATAGGATCTATCCTGTAAATCCAGAGAATTCTGATTCAGACAGGCAGCGGCAACTTGCATTATTTCTAGGAGATGTGAATGCTTTACAAGGGGCTACAATTAGATCCGTTTCAGGAGGAGGCGATTCATGCCATAGATCGGAATCACTCCGTACTTGTCACTGCCCCGACGGGAGCAGGCAAAACCGTGCTTGCCGAATATGCCATCGAAAAATGTATGGAGATGGATCGTCGCGTGATTTATACGGCACCGATTAAAGCACTGAGCAACCAGAAGTATCGAGATTTCTATGGGGTTTATGGCGATCGTGTTGGAATTGTCACGGGCGATGTAGTGCTAAACCAATCGGCTCAAGTGCTGTTGATGACAACGGAAATTTTCCGCAATACAATCTTTGATGATATTACCCGCTTAGAAGATGTAGAATACGTTATTTTCGATGAAATCCACTATATAAACGATATTGAACGTGGGACAGTTTGGGAAGAGAGCATCATTTTTGCCCCTCAGAATATCAAATTTGTCTGTTTGAGTGCGACAATCCCGAACATCGCCCAATTCGCTGAATGGATGCGCACGGTCCGAGAGGTTGAGATTAACGTTATTGAGGAACTGGAACGCCCCGTTCCTTTGGAGCACCACCTTTATTTGGAAGGATACGGCATCGGTAATCTTGAGGCACTGCAACAGATCCAAGAGTCTATAATCTATGACCGTGACGATTTCCACGACATCGACGAAGACTCCGATAATCTCGATGAGGGTGAAACGCTTGAAGATAGGTTACGCGATTATCTCATTCAGGAAGATCTAATTGCCTACATTCAACACCAGCACAAGTTCCCTTGTCTCTATTTCTGTTTTAGTCGCAAGGTTTGCGAGCAAAATGCAGCGCATTATGCCACACAGAATTTCCTGACCTCCGAACAACGAAAAGAAATTCTTCGTCTGTTCGATCTGTTATGTACGCAATATAATATCCGAAACGAACGTAATATCCAAGCCTTCCGTCGCCTTGTTTCTAAAGGAATTGCATACCATCATGCGGGTATGCTGCCGACCTTGAAAGAGGTAGTCGAACGACTGTTCACCTCTGGGCTGATTCAACTACTTTTCACAACGGAAACCTTTGCGGTTGGCATTAATATGCCGGCGTGCACGGTTGTTTTTGAGAGTTTAGAAAAATATGATGGCGTTAATTTCCGCTACCTGAAAGCGCGTGAGTATCATCAGATGTCGGGACGGGCTGGACGACGTGGTATTGATCCAGTTGGCTATGTTTATGCACGCATTTTTCCAAAATTTGCGCATTTTGAGAGTGTCAAACGGATCCTCTCAGGCAAAATTGAACCGATTGAAAGCCAGTTCAACCTCTCATATTCAAGTATCCTGAATCTTTATGAAAAATATGGAGGCGATATTTACGATGTATGCACCCAAAGCCTGAGTAACTTCCAAAACCTTGGGCGGGTGGACAAGACAGAAGCACAGATTCAACATACATCCGCAACCCTAAAAAAACTCTCTGAACCAACCTGTATTCATGACGGTGTTGATGGATTTGATCAGGTTGGCAGCTATAACCATCTTCAAGACCAGATCATCGAACAGCGCAGACATCTGAAAACGGAACGCCGTGCACTCAAGCGAAAAGGGGGGAAGCGAAAACATCGGAAAGCTCTACGTCAAAATTTCATCCGGGCTGAACGTCGGCTGCAGCACATTGCATCCACAAAAAATGAAAATCTCTGTCATAACTGCAAACAATTCAAAAGCTGCGACCAAAGCTACCGCAAAATCATACAAGCTGAGAATCGGATTGAGAAACTTCAAAATAGGAAAGCCTTGCTTGAAAGTTATCAGCGAAAACAGATTGCGTCGCGCTTGAAAATTCTCAAAGAACTTGGATATACCGATACCTCCGGATTACTCGGTCGAGGCCAGATGGCTTCGCAAATTTACGGCTACGAAGTACAGGTAACGCAACTCTTTTTCAAAGGTTATTTTGAAAAATTGAGTGAAGACGAGCTCAATGTCCTAGCAATGGCAATTGTTTGTGAGGACAAAAAGGACTGGGGATACTATAGAAAGCTCGAAGATAAAAAGATTAAAAGGCTACTGCGCACAGTAGACAAGGAAATCGAAGCAATCCGGATATTGGAGGAAAAGTACCAGGTTGATCCGGTGACACCCAAGCTAGTAACGAAGTTGAGCGCAGCGATGCTTGCGTGGAGTCAAGGTTGTGAGTTTGAGACGCTGCCCCAATACGTAAACTTAGCTGACGGCGACTTTGTGCGAGCGTTTCGACTCGTAATAGATTTGCTCCGGCAGGTACGCCGAGCAGCGGTCGGACATGATGCACTACTGGATAAGGTAGATCGGTGCCTCGACAAAATCAACCGTGACGTGATAGACGCTGAACGTCAGTTGCGCGCTGGTCAGGAGGCGTTATGAGCCTCGTCAGTGGACTTTTCGCTTGCCCTCAAATTTATATTATGTTACAATAGTTAACATCTGTTTGTTATTATGTGAATACAACAACCTTGCACATCTTTAACCAATGGAGAAAAAACATGGCAAACCAAGAATTTGAACTCACTACAACATTACGAATTCGACCCGCCGCTGCAAACGATGCGAAAGCTTTGGAGCAGTACTGCTTTACCGGCAAAACCACAAAGATCTCTCACGGACGCAGCAGGGAGAGGTCTATCGAATTGTCGCTGAAGCGAGCGGACATGCGATCGGAAATATCCGGCTTGAGCGGCACCCCCTCGCCCCTGAAATTGGCGAAGTGGGCCAGTTGGCGGTTTCTGCGCCCTTTCGACAGTTCGCAGTCGCAGATAGGTTAATCGAAGCCACCGAGCAGGTTGCAGAAGAAAATGGCATCACAACGCTTCAGATTGAACTGTCTCCGTCGGAGGAGGCAATCATAAACGCTTACAAAGGATGGGGATTTGATGAACGTCCCGTTATCACATTGCAAAAAACAGTCGGCTCTTCTGATACGGCGAGCGCCTCTGACCAAGAAGCGGCCACCGACGCAACCCTTGAACCAGAAGAAGAGACCGAAGAAGATCTTCAACTAGAAGAAAACACCGAAGATTCCTCTGAAAATTCGGAGGATTCCCATATTGAAGAACAGCAACAAAAACTATTATAAATCTTGTTTAGCGCGCTACATATCGTGCCTTACCGATTGGAGTAAATATGAAGAGATATTTTAAGTTACCTATCGTTGCAATTGGCATCGCCGCTTTTCTCATCAGTTGCGGAAGCCAAAATCCGTACCTTTCCAAGGGCAAAGAACTGATCAAATCTGACAAACGACGGAAAGAGGAACGTGCCGCCCAACAGTTCAAGCTGGCAATTCAACATGAGCAAGATAATGCGGAAGCACACTATCTTCTCGGCTACTACGATTCTGAACTGTTTTACGCAGATGCAACCCCAGACAAGATGAGCGCCTCGATCGAAGAACGAGGTAAGCACATGTTTCAAGCTTACCAAAACGACAAGCGAAAATACCTCGAAATCCTTGTCTTTGAGACATTAAGAAACCGTGAGCCTGACGTTCAGAACGCAGCGTTAGATGCACTCAAGCGCATCTACCAACAAGCTGATCGAAAAAAGTTACTCAATGCCTTGAAAAAAGCAATTAAGTCCAAGGATAACCGCGACAGACACGATGCACAGTGGGTGTTGGCTTCCCTTGGCAGAGACCACCCGGAGGAGATTGTGCCGATTCTTATAGACTTGCTAGACCATAAACGCAGGGAAACCCGTTTGAACGTTATCAAGGCGCTTGGTGCAATCGGGGATAAAAGCGCAATTCCGTTATTAGTAGAGGTCGTCAACTCTGGTGCAGCCAAATGGCAAAGAGACAGGGAAGATCCTGAAATACGTGGGCTTGCTGTCGAAGCATTGGGCAAAATCGGAGGGACCGCGGTAGAACAATTGGTCGAGATCGTCGAGAACAAGGGGTCCTCAATGCGTGTTGATGCGATTCAGGCGTTAGAGCAACTCGGTGATGAAAGGGCGGTTAAGCCATTGCTAGAGGTCTTAAGCGAACAAGGCAACCGAGAGGTCGTTGTCAACTTCTGACCCGAAAATTAAAATCCTCCACGAAAACCTTTGGAAGAAACAACTCCTCCGACTGCCGACTTGACTGTAAATTTGTGCGGCCCGATAAGTGTTTCAAAGGTTAACTCTAACCGATTTTTAACGTGTTGAGAATCTGTACTCGAAAATCTGTATGAAAGGGATCTCATGATTTGGAAAATACAACTTAGTTTTCTTTTAATATTCACAATCCTATGTGTTGCTGGATGCAGTGACAACCGTTATTACGACGATCGATTGCAAATGGAACTCCAGCAGTTGGACAACGATCTCGACAATCGTTGGTCAACCACCGGCGTGGTTGTAATTGACGTAAATGCAAACGGTCCCGCAAGCCAAGCCAACCTTGAGAAAGGCGAACTAATCTCCTATGTGATTGGTGAACGAACAATTCAAAGTACAGGGGATTATAAACAAGCTGTCAAAAGTGCAATGAAAGAGGATAACAACTTTATCATCAAGCTGACGGATGGTCGAGAAATTCGGTTGGCTGTCCGAAGAAAGGGCGATAAAGTTGGCTTGGAAGTTGATGGATCACGCGTTAGCAAAGTGACTTCGGGAAGTCCCGCTGACACAGGCAACATCAAAGTGGGTGACATGATCCAAAGCGTAATTGATGAACGAAACCTCCAAACCATTAAAGACTATAAGAAAGCACTTGACGAATTTGCAAAGCACGATTCTAAGGTTACATTCCGCACAATTGAATTAGTTGGTATAAAGATTGGCACCGTCAATGCACTCGGTAACTTGGGCGATGTGCGTGCTGTTCAGCCATTGACTGTGCTTCTAGAGAGCGAAGGCAGTACCTTGCGTCAACCGGCTGCCCAAGCCTTAGAACGTCTCGTTGCCTTAAGTCAATTGAATACGCTATTTCAGCAATTTCAGCAAGCCAATGTTGATGAATTACCTGCCGATCAGCTAAACCCGCGGCAGCGTGAATCCGCCGAAATCTTGGGACTGCTTACGAGCGATCTTGAGAACAACCGCGTTACCCTCAACGACCCATTCGGCACACAATTTCGGCAGCGCTCCGCAGCCTTATACCAGAAGATAATTGATGGACAGATGGTAGAATTAGGACAGAAATATATCAAACGGGAGGTTGAACCGAATCAGGAGATTCGGCGGGCATGTATCTCCATTTTGGGACATCTCAAACCGACCGCTGCCATTGAGGATCTGATTGCCGTGATGGAAGATAGCATGGAGATTCCCGGCATCCGTTTCAAGGCGGGGCTTGCGCTGAGTCAGATCGGCGAGGACTCCGTTGATGCGCTCATTGCTGCCTTTGATCGTGGCGATGCAAGCGTTAAAGATATTGCCGCCTCGGCGCTCGGCAACATCGGTGGAAACAAGGCACGGAACACGTTAATCAACGCTCTCAAAACGACAGACAACCCAACGATTAAATTGACTGTCGCCGATGCCGTTGCCAAAGTCGGTCGTTCCCCTTCAATTGAGGCACTTCGTCTTCAGAGGGAAGCGCTTCCAGAAGGAAGTGGTTTAAGGACATTTCTCGACGAGCTACAGGTATTGCTGTTTAATGTTGAGTTAAAGTATCAAACTCATCTGAACAGTGAAAATATCTCAGCGGAGTTACGACAAGAGTTTAAAGATAACAAAATCCCGCTTTCTCAAAATGCCATCCTTTCGATTCAAAAGAAAGATAGCGAGTGGTGGATAGATGATAAGGATAATCAACGAATGTACATTGTCCGCAAAGAAGCCCGTAAAGAAGAGGGTAGGCTCAACATCTATGAACCGCTTGATGCACAATCAATGTCGTATTCGGTCACAAACTGATAAACCCAAGTTTGCATAGCACCACCAAATATGAGAAAACCGAGGTCTGACCCGAGTGATGGATTCGGGTGCATTTTGAGGTTCAGGGGATGCGGACAACGGGTTTGCCCTTCAAGAAGATAAATACCAGTCCCGCGAAGCGAGGTTCCCGATCCGATCGGGAACTGCAAGCTAACTCCCAATCAGATGAAAATTGGCGTTACCTCCGATCTGCATACCGATGTCACCCCGTTGAATAAACAGATTCTTCCGCATATCGTCGAAGCGGCTGAGAAAGCAGGCTTGGATATCTTCATCCTCGCTGGGGATCTATCGCCCAACCTGCTCGAACTCGCCAACATCCTGAACGCATTCACCGAATCTAACTTGGATTGCCCCAAATTATTCGTTCCCGGAAACCACGACATTTGGGTGAGCGAACATCCCGACATTACGAGCGAGCAGAAACACGATGCCATCACAGTAGTTTGTCGTGAGTGCGATTTCTATCCACTGGACGCTGCACCCTTCGTAAAAAACAGCGTTGGATTCTGCGGTACAATCGGATGGTATGACTACTCATTTCGATGCAAGGAGTACAATTTTTCAGAGGAGACATACGCATCGAAACAGTTATTGGGATCCGTTTGGAACGACTCAAATTACGCAAAATGGGATGGAACAGACCCGGAAATCGCCTACCGATTTGAGAATAAGTTGCGGGCCCAGATTCATTCAATCAAAGATTCCGTCTCGCAAATTATTGTGACAACCCACCACGTCCCCTTCCAAGAGTGCGTTCACTATCGCGGAACATTGCCGGGGGATTTCTTCGGTGCATACATGGGGAGTCAAGGACTCGGCAAGACCTGCCTCGAAGAACAACTCGTCACACACGCTCTCTTTGGACATACGCACACTCCAGTTAGGCAACAAGTTGGCAATGTCAATGCAATCTGTTCTCCGATTGGTTATCTACATCAGCCCCCCGCGTGTGATTTATCTGTCTATGCACAGGAAAGGCTTACCTGCTTCGAGCTTTGACTTTCAATAGCAAATATGGTGAATTCTAAAAATAAATAGACACTTTCGCTCCCCGGTCGGTGCGGTTTCCAGCCGCACCGAATGCAGTCCAACCCGGTAGGTACGGTTTTCAACCGCACCGGTTTGGAGTGTCTCATTAATTCTAAAATCCACTATAAATAGTTTGTGAGCTAAGTTACGGAATCGTGGAATAAGAATGCGTACCATTCAAACAACGTGAAGAATCAAATCTTAACAATCTACTAACGATGATGTTAGCACACGATTCATCACGACTATCCGCAACAAGGAGGCAACATCCGCATGAACCGTCTGAACCGGCAAAACAGTGATTCCACAATGCTGAATCTATGGGATTCTTACGTTTTCCGCTTGACGCTTTACGCATTATGTTGTTTCCATCTGTTTGACACCTGGACTTTAGACGTTCACGCAAATACAAACGCTAGCACCGATCAGAACGGAATAACCGTCGAGGTTAATCTTCCAAAACTTGAAGTCTCGACAGTTAAACGGAATGGGATTCGGTATCAGACTGTCAGTTTTGAAGGAAGTGGATTTACCAATGAAGCAGGAAATCCACAACTCCCTGTGTCGCGCGTAACGCTTGGTGTGCCACCAAACGTCAAGTTTCGCGTTGAAGTCCTTCATACCACGACAGAAACACGGTCCGGTTATCGCATCTCGCCTGTGCCACACCGTGTTCCTAAGCTTCGTAGTGAGAGCACCTCTTCCTTTTCCCATCCCGAAAACTTCGAAACACTCGAAGAAGAATGGCGCGAAGATGGTCCCGCCTACAGTTCCAACAGGATTTATGACGGTTATATCCGCTCCCAACGGGTGCTTTATCTAGAACTCCGTCCAGTCCAGTATCAACCAAAATCGAGAATGTTGCGGATTCATTCTCGTATGACCGTCCGCGTCCACTTTATACGCCAAAGTTCAAATAACAGATTCCACAGCGCTAGTGCTTCACGTTCTCAATTTACGCCCGCAGAGCCGGCATCATTTGAACGGATGTACCAAAACGTTCTGTTAAACTACAATGAGGCTAAACATTGGCGTGTCCCGACGACAAGCGCGGCTGCTGCGCCGGGCGCTTTGGATCTCGATCGCAGCATCGGAGCAGGGCCCGCAGTACAGGAACAAACGAATGGAAACCGGTATAAGATTCTCGTCGATAAAACCGGTATCTATCGCCTGACGAGCGATGACTTGCGTCGGAAATGGGGGGTTAATTTGAGCGGGGTTGATCCGCGGCGTTTACACCTTAGAACAAACGGTAAGGAGATTCCGATATACATTCATGGTGAAGCGGATGGGCGTTTTGACCGTGGCGATTTCATAGATTTTCTCGGTATAGATGCAAAGAGTCGATATACAAGGTGGAATGTCTATTGGCTCAGTGCTGAACGCACGCGAGGGGCGCGTATTTCCGAAATCCATGGTAGTCCTGATGACCCAACAGCAAAGCTGGTTCCTAGTTTCCGCTCGAAACTGTACTTTGAAGAGGATCATTTCCACAATAACCTGCGACATGTTGAACCTAAAGATGTATCGCCAGATGACAAACACGGCTGGTTTGAAGCGCTTGACTTCTGGTACTGGACCGGTGTCAAAAACTTAGCTGATGCAAATGAAGTGGATCTCGAATTTCCGCTTTACGACCTCACGCAGAGCTTTGATCCACCGAGTATCCGCATCACTTTGCAAGGTGGTACACCAACCGATCATGAGGCTCTGGTTTCAATTAACAATATTCGGATTGATGAGGTGAAGTGGTCAGACCAAGAAGTTGTCATAGTTGATAAAAAACTACGGGTCTGGAACAATTTGCGGGATGCAACCCAAGGCGAAAAGAATGCGATTACCCTCGCTCGAATTGATACCACAGAAGAAGAAAATACCCTAGCCTTTTCTCATCACATTTATATTAATTCTTTCGGGGTCGAGTATACGCGCCTGCTAAAAGCAGTCAACGATTCTCTTGAATTCGCCACACCTGCTACCACCGACCCATACAATGCCCGGATACGGCGTCGGTTGGAGTATAATGTCCAAACCTTCTTATCCCCAGATGTAGCAATCTTTGAACATGACGGTGAGGTGCTGGTATCAAAGTTCCAAAATCTCAAAATTGACCGTATAGATCTGGATCGAGTTGAACGCAACCGCCTCCGCGAAATCAACCGCATCAATGCCGATGCCAACGGCACAAGTCAACCTTCACTACACGACATCCCGCGGGTTGCCTACAACGCAACGTTCCAAGTACGCGATGCACACGATGGGAAGTATATCGCGGTCTCCTCGGCGAGTGTACGTCAGCCGGTTCAGGTTGAGGCGGAGACACCGAGCGATCTACTCTCTACTAGCAATGGCGCAGATTACCTGATCATCAGTCATCCAATATTCCTTGAGCCATCGAACAGGTTGGCACGATGGAGATCAACACCAAAGGGCGGTGGATACCGAACGAAGGTCGTTGATGTTACACAGATTTACGACATCTTCAGCAACGGCATGGTCAATCCGCAAGCTATCAAGGACTTCCTGACCTATGCCTATAAAAATTGGCAATCGCCCGCGCTCTCTTATGTCACAATTATGGGAGATGGCACGTACGATCACCGTGGGGTTGATAGGGAAGTTTATCCAGAACCTCCAGAATTGACGGGATATATCCCAACCCATTACATCTGGACCATCTCCTTCGGGAAGACCTCAGTTGATCACTGGTATACAACAGTAAACGGCATTGATGAACTGCCCGATTTCTACATTGGAAGATTGAGTGTGGAAACACTCGAGCAAGCCGAAAACGTTGTCGAGAAACTCATCAACTATGAGGATAAACGACCCAACGGGAACTGGCGCCGCCGGATCCTTTCCGTAGCAGATGACGAAATCAATAACTCTAGCGATGAGATCTTCAAGAAAAGTTTAGCCTCGATTTCAAAAAACCAAGCGCTGCTCGGTTACGAAACCGTCCCGATTTACCTCGAAGACGTAAAGAACATGGTTGAAGCGAATAAAGCAGCCTACCCTGAACTGCCACAGCGAGTGGCAAAGGACATGATTATTGACGCAATGGGCGACGGTGCGGTTATCGCGCAATATGCAGGGCATGGCGGTCGAATTGTTTGGGCACATGAGGCAATCTTTGACAATCGGGCAATTGATCAGGTTAGTGATACGGATCACCTCCCATTCATGCTAGTGTTGAGCTGTTACAACGGCTATTTTGATGCGCCCGGCGAACCGAGCATGGCGGAAAAGATGCTCCGAAAGGATAAAAGCGGAATTGTCGCCATGTTGAGCGCCACGCGCCTGACCTACGGCAGCGGTAACGATGCACTCAATAACATCATTTTTGATATGATTTTCCAGCGAAATATACGGCAACTCGGACCAATCAGCTTCGACTCAAAGATCGAACAGTTAATACAGGATGGCCGTGGACAACTCAACGTCATGTTGGAATACACCCTCTTTGGAGATCCGGCGATGAAACTCGCTATGGCGGATTATGAGATTGAGGCAGATATTGAAACGCGAACCGTTACAGCCGGACAATTTCTCAAAATCTCTCCGGGGCAGATTGTCGAAGCTACCTACGACCCTGCAATTAAGCAAAAACGGTTTACGCCAATTTCAAATTTCAATGGACGGCTCTATGCAAAAGCAGTTTTTCCCGGCACCTATTCAAACATTGAAGGCGAAGAAGAGCTCTTGAAGGTATACTTAGGCAATGTTCCTGTCACCCAAGAGACAACCGTCGTAAACGGAAAATTCTCCGGACTTTCCATCCCTGTGCCCAAAGGAATTAGTGCAGGCGAGGGCCATGTTGAATTTTATGCCGAAAGTGCGACCAGTATCGCTGCCACTGGACGCTCATTTACCGTGCTTGTACCGAAGATCCTTGATATACAGCCGGAACTCGTCGCTGGCAGCCCGGGTAGTGAGCCTTCTCATTTTCGTATATCCACACAGGTTTCCGATGAATTGAATGAACAAGGTATCAAGTTAGTTATCCTAGAGTGGCGAGACCCGGAAAAACGGGAATCGTTTGAAGAAGTGATGATCCGGGATACATCGCGCGGCAACGGCTGGTATACAACTCCCAAGCCATTACCATTACCAACCAACCGAGCCAGCATCCGATATGAGATTACGGTGGTTGATATCGACAGTCGACACGTCTATTCCGGACGGAGGACATATCGTCCGTTTGTATTTCCCGACGTGCGAGTTACATCCGGCCTGGGATTCTCAGGTCCGTTAATCTACTATGACCACTCCCGCGAAGATAGTGCATGGACGATTAACGCAGATATTGAGCAGATTGAAGATATAGAACTCAAAGAGAATCTAGAAGTCGCTTTTTTTGCAGGCAACCCTGATCGTGATGGGGATGGCGTTGTTGATACTAGTGCAAAGCTGCTTGGGAAGACCCAGATTCCCCCTAGCGCATGGCAGCGCAGAGATCCGGTAGAACCTCACAAAAATTCACTCAAGACCGGGGGTGAAACCGATAGCCTAGGCCGTCCTCGTGCTTTCAGGGATAGACCTCTTAACACCAACTGGATCGCAACAGCAACCCTTAAACATGAATTGTCGATCGGCAATCACGAGGTTTTCGTCTATGTCGATCCTGCCTTCAACCCCAGCGAAATGCCTTATGGAAAACTGCGCGAAGGCGATGAGAAAGACAATATTACATCGCGTCTCATTCCAGTTCAGAGTGTCCTCATCGGTCAAAGAGATCAGCATATTTTTAGCCAAGATGCAGCGATCGATTTCCGCATACCCGCTCACGCTGTTCCGCAACCCGCTGTTTTGACGATCACACCGCTAAATAGCCACCAGCAGCCGAAACCGGTGAATTCATCGAGTCTCGTCCCTGTCACGCTGCCAAGCGGGGAGGACACTGTTGCCTACAATGCGGCGCTGGACACAGCGTCATTGAATCAAAATCTGCTGCAACAGCCAATAACAGTGGAGCTGCGATTCGATCGTTTGGCATTGCAAGAAACAATTAAGGACGAGCTAGGATTAGAAGAAATTTCAGATCCGGCTCCTGATCAGATCGTGACGATTGATGAAGGTACGGAGTCTATCGCAAAAGAGATTGGCATGTATCTGTGGGTGGAGACACTGAAGAACTGGGTTCGGCTTGATTCCGAATTGGTTACATCATCCGACGGACTGATGGAAATTCAATCTACGCTCGCAAACATCAGCGCATCGAACCACGGTGATGGTGAAATCCGCACAGTTAGAATTGAGCCAACGGCCGCACGGGTGGGCAAGTGGGTGTTGCTGTTTACATCATCCGAAACTTACCGCCTGCTAATCAGCGAAGAAGGCAGATCGCTCGAACTCATCAATCCAAATCGGTTCGTGGACCCATCGTTCGAAGTTCCGGGTATATTTAGCGATGGCGTTGCCATCGGAATAGATTTAGGCGAGAATGATTTCCAGTTTGGAGATGTTATCACTTTCCAAATCTTTGGCAGTGTGTCCAGCGGTTCCGATACAACGTACTTTGCCTCTTCTTTCCGCGAAGAAAATATTGGGAGAGGCAGCCTCCAATATGTCCGTCTCGACGAAAATTCATCAATGCCACCGGATCAATGGATCATTCTGCTCACGGATTCGGAACATTTCCAGATTGAAGGGGAAAAACATGGTCACCTATCACGGAACGGTCAGACTGTACGCGGTAAGGTCGGCAGCGAGTTCGTTTACCCTGAATTCGGTCTGCGCATCAAGATATTAGCTGGTCAGCGAGAATTTGAGGCGGGAGATAGCTTCCGGTTTAATACAATAGAGACGGGACGAATCCGCGCTGAACTCCCGATGTCCGGTACGTTGACACTGATGCAAAGCAATGACACTATCCCTCCTGACCTCCAGTTGACAATTGGCAAACAGAATTTTATTGATGGAGATCCAGTATCTACAGAACCGTTCATCCAAGCAACACTTACAGACGAGAACGGTATTGATTACATTACTCGCCCGGTCTATCTTGAAATCAGCCGGGATAATCAGCAATTCACGTCAATCTCAGAGACGGAATATCGGCTGAATAACGTTTCAGGGTCTAATCAGGTTAGTCTGAACTACCAGTCACCTAAGTTAGAACCGGGAACCTATCGGGTCCGCCTAAGTGCCAGTGATCTTGATGGGAACAAATCGGAGGAAGAGATTGAATTCCGTATCCACAAAATCCTTCAACTCCTCAATGCAATGAACTACCCTAACCCATTCGGCGATAAAACTGTAATTACCTGTGAGCTGACTGGAGCCGCTGATGAAATGACGGTTAAAATTTACAGTCTGTCGGGGCGATTGGTCAATGAGTTTACCGAACCGGCACGGGCAGGGTTCACGATGATACCTTGGGACGGACGCGATCGAGATGGCGATAATGTCGCCAACGGCGTGTACTACTGCAAGATTCGCGTTAAGATGCCGGGGGAGAAGGATTTGACCGAATACATCAAAATGATGAAATTAAAGTGAAGCAGGATTTCATGATAACGAGAAAACGAGAAAACAAGCAGACGAGAAAACAAGTGAAATTTAACGCAATGTCGCCACGGCGCAAAGGTGCAAAGAAGAACTTTTATTATTTTCCTCCGCATCTGCGCGTCCTGGCGTCCTTGCGTTCCGTTTCTTCTTGTTTTCCTGTTTCATTGTTTTCCCCTGCGTTCTCTGCGTCTCTGCGGTTAATTTTCTTGCGTTTTACCGCTTTCCCGTTTTCCTGCTTTCTGGCTTTCTGCATTCTCATTGCTCTCTGTTGTCACACCGTTGCCCATGCTGCAGAAAAGTATGCGGGAGATTTCTTAACGCTCGGTGTCGGAGCGCGACCATTGGGGATGGGAGGAAGTTTTGCAGCCATCGCTGATGATTCCACCGCAGCTTATTGGAATCCGGCTGGACTTGGGCGTTTGCGCCATTCCGAAGCAGCTTTTATGCACTCCAGTCTTGGCGAATTAGATAGTTACGATTTCGTCAATTATGTTCATCCAATCGGTGAGGTTGCATCGCTTGGGTTGAGTTGGCTGCGCGTGGGCGTTGATGATATCCCGATTACATCACTCCTACGTCCTGGAAATCCTGTCAGTCCAGCTAACCGCCCCAAACAAGTCGGAACTTTTAACATCACCGACAATGCCTTCTTCCTATCCTATGGCAGGCAGGTCAGGTTTAATATAGGATCAAAGCGGTTGAACATGTTCCTCGGTGGCAGCACTAAATTAATCTACATCACTGCGCTGCGCAACACAAACGCGCTTGGTGTCGGTGGGGATCTCGGTTTGCTCTGGACAACCCCTATTGAACGATCCCGCCAATTGTCGATCGGCATCGTCGCGCAGGATTTTTTTAGAACAAAGCTATACTGGAATACACCACCCGAAAAACCGGGTGAAGCGTCCAATACAGACACGATTGAGCCGAACCTGAAGATCGGGTTCTCTTACAAACAATCGATCAAACCGTTGAAAAGCCACTTGTTGCTGACGGTTGATACCGATAGCTTGTACTCGTTTGAAATGCACTACGGTGCGGAGTACGTTTTCGCAGAACTCCTGTCGTTAAGGATTGGTGTTCAGGAGCGGAAAGGCATCAATACAATCCGTTTAATGACGGCTGGTGCAGGGTTACGGCTTTCATTCTTAACTGGCGCCGCTTTCTCCGTGGATTACGCTTTCTTGAACAACAGTGAGTTGGGAAATAGCAATCGGATCTCTTTGATGACGCGGTTCTGATTGGTTCATTAATGAACTGATGAACTTGGGGTCCGAGCGCGTATTTCTGTTGAGTTTATTGGCAAACGTGATATAATTTCACTTGCCGGTTCAGCGAGGTATCAGCATTGAGAGGAGAATACCCGGAGCTATAGCGCAATAGATCTTGGCTCAATTTCTCACTCTCTCCCCTTCTCACTTTCATTGTTTCGCGCTTCCGCGCTTCGATCAACCAACGAACCTCTGAACTAATGAACCAACAAAGTTCCCTCAGCTTGCTCTTACTTTTCGTCCTTAGTCTCAGTATGGCTATATCTCATCCAAGCTACTCCGATGAGAATGATGATAGTGATCTTTTCACTTTTGTGAGGCTAAGATACACAGGGGGCAACAGTTGGTTTGGCAACGGCTGGGATGTCGATTTGCCTGCCTCCGATAGAAATTTTATCCGAAAGCTCACCCAAGCGACAGACATGCCCGTTGCCCGTCATGAAAAGATTATCTCGGTTGGCTCCCCAGCGCTTTTTAACTACCCCTTCGCTTATATCTTGGAAGTTGGCACGCTCAACCTGAGCAATGCGGAAGCGGCAAACCTTCGGGAGTATCTACTTCGTGGCGGTTTTATTATGGTGGACGACTTCCACGGCGGGACAGAATGGCGCCATTTTTACCGTCAACTCAAGAAAATTTTCCCAGAACGTGAACCCGAAGACATCCCCATCACCCACTCTATATTCCACTGTTTTTTCGATATCGATACCCTCGTTCAGATTCCCGGAATAAGATCTCTATACAACGGACGCACTTATGAGCGGCGAGACGGCTATCCTGCTCATTGTCGGGGTGTTTATGATGAACACGGTCGCTTAATGATGATGATTAATTTCAATACCGATCTAGGGGATGCGTGGGAACATGCAGCGGAGGGCTTTTATCCACGTAAGTACTCGGATTGGGCGTACCGTCTGGGAATCAACGCTGTGGTCTATGCCTTAACACATTAGCGTAAAACGTGACTAGAACTTTCCAAAAACACGCACAAAGGTTTCCATGAAGTTATCGTCGTTCACATCCGCGTTGGCGCGTTGATCGATGTATTGGGCGCCGATGTGGAGAAACAGCTCTTTTTCGTACGCGACAAAACTTTTTTCCATCTCCACGAGAAGAGCTTGGCGGATAAAATCGTTTCCATCATCAAGCATATCGTTGAAGAACAGAACCTGCCCGCCTCCAGTGATTTTGATTGTCTTGGTGAACTGATAAACCACTTTGAGAATAAACGCAGCCGCTGCATCACGCACATCCGCCGCTTCAATCACGCGCAGTCGGATATTGCGTAAAGCCTCCTCACCATCGATCTCCCCAACCAATGAGAGATGTTCCAGACGATCTTCTGCCATCTGAAATCCGTTGCGGATCGTGTACTTGAACATCGGCGTGATTTCGAGCGATTTGGATGGTCGTATGCGGTAATTTGTTTTCAGGATGCCGACCTCGTAATGTTTGTTATCCCGGTCAAAATCAATATTATATCGTAGTTTGAAACGTCCCGTTGTCACCATCTGCTTAATCCCCGAATATTCCCAAGTGACTTTAGCGGTATTAAAAAGATCATTCTGCATCAACAATGGATCTTTGCGTCGCTTTTCAACCTCAACGCCACCGTCTATGGGAAAAAACGTTAAATCCCCTCTCGCTTCCATTCTTTGCACATCAGGTTGAGACCGGTACAGTTGCCCTTCCTCCCGGCTCAAGAAACCAGCAAAGTACCAAGTCTCATCGGGGATACGGTCTTTTACCCATTTTAATTCGTTCTCGACAATCAGGGCAGCATCCTGAGAGAGATCTTTGTTGTAAACTACATTGGTAAATGCTTTTGTCGCCGTCGAAGAGTAACGAAATGCTGTATCTCTGAGGTCTTTTTCAAACTGCAAGCCGATATCAAGGTCCGTGGAACTTCCGCTACGATTTGTCTTCCGTTTCATCAGCAGCCGCAGACCTCGCAAGCCAACGTCAAATTCATAGTTAGGGTCTTTATCGTTCTCTTCCTCGTCCCGGAGACCGTTGTTGTTCTGATCTCTTTCGTCAAGAAAGTCCTCATCGACATCAAAAAGCAGAATATCGTCCTCATAATCGAAGGTGCCGTTGTTGTTTTTATCAAGGTCTCCGGGGATAATCAGGGAAGGCGGATCTAGCCACATGTTATCAGTGTACCGATCCTGATCATCGTTATCCCCAACAGAGCGGGAGGCATCGAAACGGGGACCGACGCGAAAGGCTTCCCCCTGAAAGATTGTGTCCCCAACAGTGCGGAATGCCTTGAACACCGTCGTCGTCGCCTCAAAACGCGAACTGAGATCTTTTCTCAACGCGCTTTTTGGCGTCGTCGCAAACTCTGCTTTCAGACCGTAGTTTGCAAAGTTGGTCTCCATGTCTAAAGCCCATACCGGCGTATCGCGGAAGTACCAAGAAGCCCCCAACTTGGATTTCCCGAATTTTGTCACTTCGCGTATGCCGATGCCAGATCCCTTGACATCTTCTTGACCAATAACCGGATTGAGCAGACCGGGAACCATCAAGATCATCCAATCGGTGCGTTCGGAGCGCACATCCCAGCGTACCCCTGAAAGGTCAATCTGATCGAAGGTAAACTTCGTGAAGGTGGTAGGAACCTCTCCCAAACTCAAAATGTTTTTGACATTGCCGGCGGTCTCCTCAATAATCATGACGCTGTGGAAACCACGCCGAAACACGCGGTCAAAATCGAACTCGTTCTGCCGGACTGAATCCTCCTCCGTATCTGCGAGAAAGTCTCGTTTATTGGTAAAATCATATTCCACACGACCCGATAGAAACAGCTTACCAAATAGACTATAGACATCCTCCGCTTCCGCCGGAACGGTCAGAAAGCTGAAGAGGAAAAGAAACACAAAGCCGAAGATCGAAAACTTCGCCTTCAACTGCCATTTATTCATATGTTGAGATTCCTTTTACGTTTCGCATGTTGTGTTCCACCCCTCATATTCCATCATGGTCAAATCGCTCAGTATAAACCGTCCATGTGCCCGTTAGAGAATCATATCGGGTCAATCCGCCATGTGTGCCAAACCAGAGGTAGTCGCCATCAATCGCAATCGATAGGATGCCATTATGGGGAAGTCCATCGGCTTTAGTAAACGTCGTACACTGCCCGGTGGTTTTGTCCAACACGGTAACCCCCTTGTCGAATGTGCCGAACCAGACCTGATCCCCACGGATTGCCATCGATGTGATCAGATTCGATCCCAAGCCATCTGCTTCCGTAAGTATCTTCCACGTTTTATTTGCCGTGTCGTAAACTGTTACGCCGCGCCCGCTTCCGAACCATACCCGCTCATTGTCGATGGTAATACAACTAACTTCATCGCTGGCTAGTCCCTCCTTTTGGGTAAAGGTGGTCCACGTCCCCTGTCTGAGCGCATAGAGCGAGACACCGGTTTTTGTTCCGGCCCAAACGTGATTCTCATCGACCGCTAGACACCGAACATCATCATTTTTCAGACTCTTGGCGTATTTTCCTTCCACCGTTGGCAAAATTTCAATAGCGGCGTTGTATGTTTCCCACGCATTCCGATCATCGGAAAGAATACTATGCTTGCTAATACCGTTTTTTGTGCCAATCCACACATCGCTTCGATTCTCGACTATCGCCCGAATATCAACACTGGGCAGTTGATTGTCTTTGGTGTACGATTCAAACCGATCCGCGATTTTATCATACCGACCAACACCACCCTCAGTAGCAATCCAAATATACTGCTTTCCAACAGATAGGTCAATGACATTGTTATCAACAAGTTCATTTTTCTCCTCTTTTTCCCCAACCTCCTCTTCTTCCTCCTCATCCCCATTGCCTTCTTCATCTGTCTCTGATTCCTCCTCCGATTGCTGAAAGTGTTTCCATCTGTCGTACCGCTTGTCGTATCGACTCAAGCCACGGTGTGTACCGACCCAGACGTATCGAGAATCGGTGGCAACAGCCACCGCTCGCCGATCTGCTAAAGTTGTTGGTTTGGTGAAGGAGGTCCACGTCCCTTTCTCCTTATCGTATCGACTCAAGCCCCTTGATGTACCTACCCATACATATTTTGAATCGACTTTGAGTTGATATCTCCAGACGCTATCATGAACGAGCCCGTCTTCGACCGTAAAAACTGTCCATGCACCGGACGCTTGCGAGTATTTTAGCACGCCTTTACTACCTGTGCCGACCCAGAAATCATCGATATCCTCGGAAATAGCTTCAACTGATGATTCGGGAAGTCCATCGCTACGGGTGAAGGAGGTCCACAACTTGCCAGCTTTATCGTATCTGTTGATGCCATCCCAACCGAAGCACCAGACGTAATCCTCACTGACCTGTCCATACCTGGTCCAATTAACCCGCAGCCCCTTGCGTCTATCATAAATTGTCCAAGTATCGTCGGTGGGATGATAGTAACTCACACCGCTTGTTCCCCGGTCACTGACCCATGAATAAGAACTTCCGCCGCTGGTCCATACCCCTTTTCCGTCTGCGGCAATCCACTGACCGGAGCGTGACGCCATACCTTGCGCTTCTGTGTATGACCGCCAAGTTTTCGTCGCCCGCTCATACCGCTTGACCCCAACGCCATTTGTGGAAAACCAGACATAATCTTTCGTACAGGCAATATCTTCAATGTACGTCCCGGGGCCCGCTTCCGTTACTTTTACTGATTCCCATTTCTCTGTCTGCGTATCATAGTGCGCCGCCACGCCACCTAGGAAGGCAACCCAAACGCCATCTGGTTCGTCAACCTCAACCAGCGTGGCGTGGTGTCCCGGTAGTCCAGATGACCTTGTGAAGTGCGTCCATGTATCCGATACTTTGTTGTATCGCAGTACACCGCCATCCCCTGTGGCACACCAGACATCTGCTGTCCCCACCGCCAGCCGGCGAATTGCGGTGATAAATGGAACGTCGGAGGAGAGTGGTAGTGCGTCCTTCGTGTACTCCACCCACGTATCGGTGCGCCGATCAAATTTCAGAATTGCACCATTTGGCGAAGCCCCCCAGTTGAGCACCCACAGGTGGTCCCCGTCTAACTCAATCCAACGTGCCTCATCTTCTCTCAGAACCTCTGTATCGTGATATGGCGTATGCTTCTCCCACCGATCTTCCTCTATCTCATAGACAGCGAGTCCGGCAACCGTACCGAAAAAAATCTGCTTATCTACAACGGCAATGCTCTGAACATTATCGTGTAGCAAGCCATCTGGCTGCATCGTAAAGACCCGATGAACCCTAGCTCCATCGGAACGCGCAACCCCACCCGGTGTGCCCACCCAGATGGTTTCTCCATCTATCGCGACAGTCCTAACATTCAGGTTCGGCAAACCATCGGTAAGGTTGGTTACCCCCCTTATCCCCCCGCTAGCGGGGGGATAAAAGGGGGGTCGAATAATCCACAATCCATTCCGTGTGCCGACGAGCAAGCGTCCATCTGGGCTTAATGCAAGTGTGTTGACATAATCTGTTACGCCCGGAAAGGGTTCAAATTTATCTGTCGTAGTATCTCTTCGATACAATCCTTCAGTCGTTCCCGCCCAAACCTCCTCACCAATTGCCAGCACCGCTGTCACCCACTTACTAGTGAGGTAGGAATGTGAGGCGCGAAAGGTTATGCGTGATGAGTTGAAATCCGAGGACTTCCCTATTGACGAATCTTGTTGATTTGTTGATTCGCTGATCGTTTGAATTCCTGATGGTGGCGAAGAGGTTAGGGCTTCTTCTATTAAGACACTTAATCCACCTTTCGTCCCGACCCATACCTGATTGGTGACGCTAATGCAGGTAACGAAATTGCTTGCCAGTCCATTTCGCTCGGTATAGAAACGCCATCGCTCGCCTTCTAGTCTTCCTAGCCCCAAGGACGTCCCAACCCATAGCGTTCCGTCATCGCCATCACCCACTAAAGAGGTAATATAGTTTGTCGTTAAACCATCTGCTTTGGTGTAGGTTTTCCACGTTTTTTCCCGAAACGCGTAGCGGCTCAAACCTTTATTTGTACCAACCCAAAGTGCATCTCCAGTTGAAACCAGTGTCTTAACCTGATTCGACGCCAGCATATCCCGTTTGGAATACCATGTCCACCCATCTGTCACTTTATCGTATCGACTCAAACCGTGCTCGTAAGTGCCAATCCAAATAGTCCTACCATCAACAGCCAACGCGGTAATGTGATCGCTAACCAATCCTTGTGCTGTGGTGTACTTGAACCAAGTGTCCACCGTTGTGATGTACCGCCGGATTCCACGGTCCGCCGAGCCAAACCAGACATTGTCCCCATCAACGGCAATCGCTCTGATGAAATCGCTCTCTATACGATCCGTCCGGGTATGGCTTTCAGTGAAGGTTTGATTGATTGTACTGTACTTGCTTACACCTGATTTCTCCGTACCCACCCAAACGGCATCAGGGCTCAAAGCGATATACCGGATATGGTTTTCTACCAGCCCCTCCTCCTTCGTGTAAGTGTTCCATGAGTCCTTGGGCTTATCGTAGCGTCGGAGCCCGTCTTCTGTACCGAACCAAACATACTCGGATTCCACAGCAACTGCGGTGATTGCATTAAATTGATCTTTATCCTGCTCTTGTTGTAATGCCCACGCCCTCGTTGTCTTATCATAACGCGAAATGCCTGCCTCGGTCCCAACCCAGATATAATTTCCGTCCACAGCAACGGAAGTAACCTTGTTGCTTGCCAAGCCATCGCGACGCTGGAACTTTCCCCAATGTTCAGTTTCCAAGTTATAAAAACTGATGCCGAGAGTCGTACCTATCCAGACCGATTTCCCATCGGCGGCAATTGCGGTAACATCATCAGAGAGTAGGCCGTCCTCCCGGTCTAACTTCGTCCAACGGTTATCCGCTTTATGATAGACACTGACACCTCGATCTGTTCCTACCCAAACGTGATTAGCTGAAGTTGAAACACAACGGACATTATCGCTCACCAATGCTTGTTCCGCTGCTGTTTGGGTAATCGCTGCTTCTTCTAGCGCCGCCGATTTTTTCTCCGACGGATCAATTTGGGTGAGACCACACCCAAGGTGAAAAAGCAGGAGGATAACAGGAAAACGAGATAACAGGAAAACGACAAAACGAGTGTGCGAGGGAGCGAGTTTTTGAGGGAGCGGGTGTTTTTCTCGACCCTTCGCTTCCACACTTCCACACGTATTCAAAAAAGGAGTGAATTGTCTCGTTTTCACGTTCTCTCGTCTTCTCGTCTTCTCGTCTTTGTTAGTCTTCCGCATAACTTGTCCACGTTCCTGTTTTCTGATTGTATCGACATAACCCCCGCTCCGTGCCAAACCAGAGCTGATCGCCGTCAGGCGCAATTGCCTCGACTCGGTTATGCGGCAACCCATCGTCTATATTAAAAACGCGCCAGTCGCCCGTAGTTCTATCCAGCCGCGTGACTCCCGCATCTGTTGAACCGAACCAGATTTCCTCCCCGTTCAATGCGATGCAGGTAACAACATCGCTTGCCAAACCGTCCGATCGGGTGTAGGTAACGAAGTCCCCGGATTCGGCGTTGTACTTTGTTGCCCCCTTACTTGTGCCGAACCAGATATCTGCTTCATCAATAACGATGACGCTAGTATCTGTCAGGTTGCTCTGAATTCCGATCTTATCAAGAACAGAGCTATCTGTGGTCAGGACTGCCCATGTTTTTTTCTCTCTATCATATCGGCAAGCCCCTTTGTCCGTGCCAAACCACACCAACTTCTCGCCGACCGCAACGCAACGGACATCATCGCTCAAAAGTGTTTGTGCATATTTCTTATTATCACCCATGCCTTCGACTGCCAGCGCCTGTGTGTGGGACTCCCACGCATTCGGATCATCAGATAGACGATTGAAGGTTGCAACGCCGCGATCTGTTGAGATCCATAAGTCGTAGTCCCTTACATCCAGATCTCGGATAATATTGGAAGGCAAACCGTTTTCAACGGTGTAGGTTTCCCAGCGATCTCCAGCTTTATCGTAGCGCAGGACGCCGTTGTTCGTACCGAGCCAAGCATATTTTTCGTCAATTGTCAGGCAAGTGATACTTGGTGTGTCATCCTCCATATCTTCCATCCCCTTTAGACGAGGGGCAAACCAACGATCTGTTTGCTTGTCATAGCGATGCAAGCCATTGCTTGTCGCTAACCACACATAACGCCCTTCGGCGGCTATTGCGTACACTTTCGACTCGCGGAGCGTCCGCGTCAGAGGCGACCGAGTGAAAGTGGTCCATACCTCTTTCTTTAGGTCATATCGGCTTAATCCCCCGGCTGTCCCCACCCAAGCATAATTGTCATCTACCACTAGGGAATGCTCAATGAGGTCGTTGCTTGCAAGACCATTCTCCTCACTAAAGAATGTCCAATCCTTTGCGGCTTTATTATACCGAGCCAGTCCCTGTTCGTCCGCCGTGAACCAAACAACGTCGGTGGTCTCTATAACTTGCTTGGCGCGGTCAAAATCAACCCCTTCTATTTGTGGGAGTTTCAATGTCGTCCACGAATCGGTTTTATTGTGATACTTCGACGCAATAGCACCAGTCTCATTCCAACCTGAGTACGTCAGCCAAACACCATCCAGTCCCCTGTAGATCCCGAAATTCACGCCTGAGAGCACCCGCTGGCTTGAGAATATCTCCCATTCTTCAGTTCGTCGATTGTAACGGCTAGCATCGCCCCATCCCGTGACCCAAATATAATCGCTGTCGATGAGTAGGTCATTGGCTTCATTATTTCCCAAACCGTCCGCTTCCGTGATACTACCCCACTGATCCGTCAATTTATCGTATCGCTTAATTCCTTCCCAAACCGTCGTCACCCAGACATATTGCGAATCGACGGCAATAGTTCCAATATTACTCCATTCTACACTTGGCACGATTTCATACGTTTTCCAGGCATCCGTCTCGAGCGAATAACGACTCACTACACCGCCAATATGCGCTGTCCAGAGATATGGAGCATCAAGAACAATCGCCCAGACTTCATTGTTTGGCAGACCGTCTTTGACCGTATAATGACGCCACGTATCCGTCTTTTTGTCGTAGCGTAACAACCCGCTATTGGTGCCGACCCACACTTCATTTTCACCCACGGTCAGACCGTGTATGCGTGTGATTGGTCTCTCAATGGATTTCAATGGAAGGTCTTCTTTGCTGAAGAAACGGAACGTATCTATTTGTCTGTTATACCTTACAATCGCGCCTTCCGTGGAGTCCTTCCAGTTACCAAACCAGAGTCCATCTCCATCTTCCGCCAGCTTGCTGACCCAATTCGAGTGCAGCACTTCCGTCGTTATTGCTGCAACGTGTTTCGACCAGTTACCTGTCCTCTCGTCCAAACAACTGACTCCGGCGATTGTACCTACCCAGATCTTGTCACCGCTTTTTGAAATGGTTTTAACGTTATCGGAGGCGAGTCCCTCATTGGTGTTCTCGTGGGTATAATGCGTCCATGCGTCTTCTGTAATGTTGTACTTTACCAATCCCGACGGTGTCCCTATCCAAATGGTATTGTCACCATCAGCGACAATCGCTCTGACGTTGGCATGAAACGTGAAATCCCGCTCGTTCCGTAGAGCGGAATCCCGATGTGCAGGGATGAGGATCCTCGATATGTCGGGACGTGAAATGTGAGGCGTTATGAAAGACTTATCTAACTGCGCTAAACCGGACAGTGTGCCTATCCAGACAGAGTTACCTCCTATTTCAATGGTGTTAATCATCTTTGAAGGCAACCCATGTTTTTCGGTCAATTTTCCCGACACTCCGGCAGACGGATTATTGTAGACAAGCCCATCTGCGGTCGCGATCCATACAAAATCGTTACCTAATTTGATATCGTTGATCCTACCGGAGATTTGCAACTTCGACGAATGTGTATTCCATTTTCGGGTTTGGGGTTCGTAGGTTGAAAGCCCCGTCCTCGTTCCGACCCATAGACGTGGAGACGTTCCCTCGGTCCCGCTGCGTCCCGACTCCCATGCGATGCAGGTCACAAAGTCATGTGCTAATCCATCTTTCGCCGTAAAAAACGTCCACCTATCCTCATTTTCATGTCGTACTCCTAAACCGCGTGGCGTGCCAATCCAGAGATCCTCTCCAACTTCCACAACAGTAGTAACGTAGTTGTCCGCTAAACCTTCTGCCTTACTTAACGTCCGCCAATTGAGTGTCGTCGAATCCCCCACATTTTCGAGATCGATTGCTTGGTTCAATCCGGATCGTGTTGCCACCCAAATTGACTCATCCGTCACTAAAATGTCCTTGACATCATTATCACTCAACGCTTTAATTTCGTTGTAAGTTCTCCACGTTTCATGGCGTAAGTCATACCGTACCAGTCCATGCTCATACGTACCGAACCACACGACATTTCCATCTGCAGCAATTGCCGTGATATGATTGGAAGCCAATCCTGTTTCTGCTGTGTACTCCCGCCATGTATTGACGGATAAGATGTAGCGCTGTGCACCGCTGTCGGCAGTCCCTAACCACAGCGATGTTCCATCCACTGCCAGTGCGTTTATCTGATCGCTTGTCAGCCGATCTCTTTTGGTGTACGCCCTGACGAACTCCGAATTGCGTTGATCGTAGCGGCTAAGCCCCTTATTCTCCGTGCCGAACCAGACGGAATCCTCATCAGCGGCAATCGCAGTCACACTGTTATCAATAAGTCCACTTTCCTTATCATAGTTGTTCCATGAATCGGTAAGTTTGTCATATCTGGAAACCCCATTCTCCGTACCGACCCAGATGTAATCATCATCAATCACGATTTGCGTAACAAAGTCACCCGCGAGTCCATTCTCCCCGCCCTTCCGCGCCCAACTGTTTGTCTCTTTGTCATAGCGAGAGAGCCCGTTTGGCGTACCGAACCAGATAAATCTCGAATCAACAGCAATGCAGGAGACTTCACGTCCCGCCAAGCCATCACGCGGCATGTAACGCCTCCACGTATTTGTAGGGATCTCATAACGACTCACGCCATCGCGTGTGCCAATCCAGACCTGGGCACCGTCCAAAACAATGGATAAAACATGGTTGTGAGCCAAACCGTCCCTCACAGTGAAATTAGTCCATCGCCCTTGCGTTTTATCATATCGACTTAACCCCCGGTCGGTCCCTACCCACAAATAACGCGAATCGACAGCTAAAGATAGGACGCGGTCACTGAGGAGTTGACTAATCACGCTCCCTTCCCCATCAACAAAAAAATCGGGGTGTATTTGCTGCGGATCATGTGTGGAACAGTTTGCCAAAGACAGGAGTATTATAAACCCTAAGATTAAACGAATTTGACGCATCTTTTTTCAAATCACCTTCGGTCTTCTTCTTCATCGAAATGTGTGGTAAAGATTGTCCAGGTATCTGTCAATGTATCATACCGACTCAATCCGCGCTCAGTCCCCACCCAAAGGAAATCCTCATCTATCGCAAGCGCAAACACACGATTATGACTGAGCCCATCCTTTTGTGTAAAGTGTTTCCACTCCGCTGTTGCCTTATTGTAGCAGGATACGCCGGCATCGAAACTGCCGAACCAGACGAATTCATCTTCTGCAACGATGCCGGTAATCTGATCGCTGGCTAAACCGTCAGACGATGTGAAGACACTCCATTCCTCCGTCTTTGTGTTTAACCTGCTGACGCCATCCTCCGTGCCAAACCACACCCAGTCGCCATCAATGCAGATACTGCTCACTTTGTCGTGGTGCAATCCCTCCTGCTGCGCGTAAGTCACCCAGACCTCCTTCTTCATGTCATAGCGACTGATACCTCTCTCTGTCCCCACCCAGACGTAGCGATCCCCCACTGCTATACTAGTAACACGGTTATCTATGAGGCTATTGGCATATTCCTGGGACAATAGCATAGTGTCCACATCGTCCGCGCGCCTAAAAGTCTCCCAAGCATTAGGGTCATCCGAAAGTGTATTGTATTTGCTCACCCCTTTCTCAGTACCGATCCATAAGGTGCGCCCACCCACATCGGCAACCTTGACGAATGTGTCAGCTAACCCATTTTCTGCTTCATGCAAGTCTGCCCAATGTGCTGATTTGTCGAACCGGGTAACGCCTTTGGCTGTTGCTATCCACAAATATTTGTCGTCGGTAGCAAGATCGTTCACGGGTTCCTCTACAATGCGTTCCTCCAGCCATAAGTCATGTTGTTTATCGTACCGTCTTGCACCCTGATCGGTTCCACAATAAACATAGCGCGAGTCAACAGCAATGGCATGTACCACATCAGCCGGTACAGAGCGCATTCCCGTGTACACCGTCCAGCTATCTTTACGCATGTCATAGCGACTGATACCGTCGGGACAGCCCAGCCAGAGGAAGTTTCCATCAGCCTTCAAAGTTGGATAGTTTACGCGATTATTCAGCAGTCCATCCTCTTCCGTAAAAACCGTCCAAGATGAGGACGCTTTATCGTATCGACTGATACCGTGCTCTCGGCTTCCGAACCACACGAATTCAGCCGTTTCTTGAACATCTCTGAAATTGTTTCCTACACTCTCTGGATGACCTCGGAAGACCTGCCAAGTCTGATTGACTCTATGAAATCCACTTGCGGGAACGGTATCGTCGTTTTCCCACCAACTTTGGTTATACAACACCCACATATAGTCAACTCCGGAGATAACTTCCCGAATCTGATCAGCAACTAACCCTTTGCTGGAATCAATGATGACCCAGCTATCTATGTTCTCGTCATACTTGCTCAAGCCTTCACCCCAGCCACCGTAAGCCCACACATCATCGTTGTCCACGACAACAAAACCGATCATCGTATCTAATAGACCATTCGCTGCGGTGTAACGTTTCCATGTTCCATTCTGTTTGTCGTAACGTGCTACCCCCTCCATTTGTGCGGGAACCCAGACATAACGTCTGTCTGCGGCAAGGCGCGTACGGTATGATTCCATATCAGGGGAAATCTCCTTAAAAACTACCTGATGGGTCTCCCATTCGTCCGTATCCCGCCGATAGCGACAGATGCGATTATCCCTCAAGACCACCCATACGTCATCTCCATCGACCATCAATGTTGTCGTTTTATTCGCTGCCAGTCCATCTCTGGTTGTGTAGTGCCGCCATATATCCGAGTTTTTGTAATAAGCGAGCACCCCACCGTCCGTGGCAAACCATACACTGTCATCAGCCACCGCCATCCAATCAATTTGAGTAATGAAAGGCAAGTTCGGCCAACCATTCCTTTTTTGATCGTAGCGGTCCTTGCCTTTTGGTGTTTCATTATTCAAAGTGTGTGAAGGTGGAATCTCCTCACCAACTTGTGGCAAATGAACGTGGGAATATGGGAGCATATTTTTTTTCTCGCTCCCTCCCTGTCCTGCTTCCTCGCTTCCTCGTCCTTTCGTTTTCTCGTCTTCTCGTTTTCTCCCTTTCAGTAAACCCCTCTGGTGAATTTCCGTCACATCCTCTTTCATGTAGTGCGTCCAAGTTCCTGTGCGTTTGTCATACCGAATGATCTCTCCGTTGGAGGTGCCCGGCCATGCTACAAACCACACCCAATCGCCATCTAGCGCTGTGTGTACTATACTGCTGTGGCGCAAAACAACTGTCCGCTCCTTTGCACGAATTGCTCGCCAAGAGTTGTCCTCGACGGAGTAAATGCCCAATCCGCCGATTGTCCCCAGCCAGATTTGATCATCTACCACACAAATATCCCGTACATTTTCGTGGCCCATCTCTATCCCTGGCCGGGTTAAATCAAAGTGCTGCCCTCCACCCAATCTTGTCGCTGAGGGGCGCCACTCGTTACGGGGGAGTACGCCTAACCCACCCGGTGTACCGATCCAAAGCGCATCTTTAGTGATGGCAAGTGTTCGCACGTTATCATTCGGCAGCCCATCCTCCGTGTTGAAATTATGCCATCTTTTCTCCCGTTTATCGAACATGAAGAGCCCACCCTGTGTACCGACCCAGAGCATATCCCGCTCACTTGCAATGGCATTGACGTGATGCGTGATGTGCGATGTGTGAAACATGACGCGTTGATCGGTGAGTTGGGCTAGCCCTCGACCGGTTCCGAGCCATAGGGAACCAGCGTCAACAGCGATGGCATTTATCCACATTCCTGTCAGGTCTTCAAAAGTTTGCCATTTATCGTTTTCTTGATTGTATCGACAAAGCCCATTGCGCGTGCCAACCCAGACCGTTTGATCGATGACCACTATATCGAGGACGAAGTCGCTTGGAAGACCGTGTTGATGCCGCCAGAATTTCCACCGATTGTTCTGGTATAGTCCTACTCCCTTTGATGTTCCAACCCAGATTGCATCAGCAGCAGCGACAACGCGGGTAATATAATTGGTCGTTAATCCCTGTGCTTTGGTGTAGGTTTTCCACTCCTCAGATTGCAAGTTAAATCGACTGAGTCCCATCGCTGTGCCGATCCAAAGGGCACCATCCTGCTCGGCAATTGATTTGATATTATCGCTCACCAAGCCTTCTGCCTTTTTGACTACACTCCAAAGCCCACGAATCTTATCGAATCGTGCTAGCCCGTCCTCATAAGTGCCGAACCAGACATACTTACCATCGACTGCTATCGCTGTGATGTTTGAAGATGGGAGCCCGTCTTGCATTTTGTAGTGAACCCATGTGTCAACCGGTTTAATGTATCTTTGGACACCCTCATTCGCCGTGCCGATCCAAACATACAGACCGTCAACCAAGATGTAATTGATCTTGTCTGTTTCAAGTAGACCGGTGCGCGTGTAGGTTTTTACAAATGTTTGCTCTGTGTTGCTGTATAAACTCACGCCGGCATTTTCTGTGCCGAACCAGATGAAATCCTCATCAATAGCGATAGTTGTGACCTTGTCGTCCGCCAAGCCCTCACTTTTGGTCAACTGTGTCCAAGAATCAATCTTCTTATCGTATCTGGATACACCTTTGTCGGTTGCAAACCAGACATATTCATCCTCCACCGCGATAGCGGAAATCTCATTACTGGTCAAACCGCCATCGTCAGTCGTGCGAAGTGCCCAAATATCAATCGCTTTATTGTATCGGCTCAAGCCTTTATCCGTGCCAAACCAGATGTAGTTTCCATCCACACCGATAGCCCTAACACGATTGCTCGGCAGACCGTCGTCGCGGGTGTAGGTCATCCATTCATCAATTTTGGGTTGGTATTTTGAAACGCCGGATTCTGTGCCAAACCAGACAGCCTCCCCATCTACCGCCACGCTAGAAACCTTGTTATTCGCCAACCCATCTTCGACGGTGTAGCTTATCCACAAACTTTCGTGTTTGATGAAGCGATTGATCCCCTTGTCGGTTGCAACCCAGATGTGTTCGGCATCTGCCGCGATAGCGTTGACCTGATCGCTTAAAAGCGCGGTTGCCTCCCAAGGCATGGACTGATCTACCACTTCTGGCGTCTCGTCAGGCGCAGTAAAAATACATCCGATAAAAAATAACAAAACAACAACCAAAAACCCTCGCCAGTCTAATGTCATTTTTTGCACCTCAAGCACCCCAAGCCTACAAGCTTTCGCCCGTTTTTCTCGCCCCAGAGCGGATCTTTTTCAGCCACGCTTCACTTGAATTCATGATAGAATGATTTAATATGTGTTAAATTGAGAATTATACCACAGGCGTATAAAGCCTTCAAGTGGAGTAAAGTAACATTTGTGAATTTCTAGTAATGACTTTCTGGATGAAACTCCGAAAGGATCTGGTTTCTTCAGCATATTTTGGTGAGCCACAGATAATCATCACACCGTCTTTCATTCACAACCCACAAAACCGTAAACATCTAACTCAACAACACTCAAATCAGAGGAAAGTACACAATGATTAAGGCAGGATTCGGTCAACGCATCGTTACACCAGAAATCGGTGCAGAAATGCCCGGAAGTATTAACAAGCGCTTTTCTCAAAATGTGCATGACGACCTCCTTGTAAATGCAATGGTAATAGACGACGGCGATACACAGCTTGTCCTAGCGGGGCTTGATGCACTATCAATAAAACGGTCAACAACACAGAATGCACGGGGACAAATCGCAGATGCGACCGGTATTCCCGCTGATAATGTACTAATCGCAGCAAGCCACACACACAACGGCGGACCTATCGCAGATGTCTTCATGAGCGAATCGGATGCGGCTTACTGCGACTTCGTTGCTGCACAGATAGCACAAGCAGCAATTGAGGGATACGAAAAACGAGAACCTACAACACTGGTTATTGGTGCGGGACATGAAGGAAGCGTTGCGTTTAACCGACGCTTTCGTATGAAAGATGGCTCGGAGCGCACGCATCCAGGGGTAGGCAACCCCGATATCGTTCAAGTCGCAGGACCTATTGATCCAATGGTCGGGGTCATCGGTGCTATAAATCAATCGTGCAAATTTCTTGGGTGCTGGGTCAACTACTGTTGCCATGCCACACTAGGGGTTGGCGGAGGTGGTTTTTCTGCCGATTATATCTACTATTTGAGAAAAACCGTTCAGCAGGCAATGCGAGCTGACCATGCGATCATCGTCTTCGGAAACGGGGCATCAGGCGATGTCACGCAAGTCGATAACCTTAGAGATAGAGGGAAGCAGTCCGGAGAATGCTGGGGTTGGCATGTTGGCACAACGGTTGGTGCGGAGGTCATCAAGGTGTTGGCACGAATGGATTATACAGATGAAGCGCCATTGGGATGTGCAACTGAAACACTTGAACTTCCCTTACGAGACCTCGACGATGCATCGCTCAACCAAGCACAGTCTTGGGGAGATCAAGCAGTTTGGGCAAGAGAACTTGAATTGCTCAAAGAAATCAAGGAAATTGAACCGAGGGTATCCGCAGAGGTACAAATGATGCAGATCGGAAAAGCAGGACTGATCGCTGTGCCTGCGGAATACTTCTGTCAGTATGGGTTAGATATTCAGAGGTGTTCTCCCTTCGATCCGACGTTTATTGTCTCCCTCGCTAACGGTTGTGTGGGATACGTCCCAACACCACAGGCATTGGTCGGTGGGGGTTATGAACCCCGAACTGCGCGGTCTAGCAAGCTCTGTCCAGATGCCGGGGATCGAATTGCAGCAACAGCGATTCGGCTACTTCAGGGTGCACATGGATAAATTCGGAGAGATGTCTTTCTTGAGAAATAACTATCCGGCGGTTTGTGCTTCGCTAATCGCTTTGGCTGGCAAGACTCTTCTCATAGGGAGGGTGGGCGATGCCTTTCTCTGTGATGATTGCTGTAATAAGGTGGGCGGGAGTAACATCAAAGGCGGGACTATAGACGTTGACCCCTTCAGGTGCTGTTCTGCTGCCGAAACCTTCCGTCACTTCTTCGGCGGCACGCTGTTCAATCGGAATCAGATCGCCTGTTTCAAGGGACAGATCAAGCGTTGAAGTTGGTGCGGCAACATAGAAAGGGAGGTCGTGTGCCTTTGCCAAGATCGCAACGTTATAGGTCCCAATCTTGTTAGCGGTGTCGCCGTTTGCGACAATGCGATCTGCTCCAACAATGACACACTGAATCTTGCCTTCCTTCATGACCTGTGCAGCCATGTTGTCACAAATCAACGTTACATCAATCCCCGCTTGCATAAGTTCCCACGCTGTCCATCGGCGTAAACACTGATGTTCTTTCCTGACTCGTGTGCAGAGAACATAACCGCTAGTGCTGTGCCGTAATCAGAGGTTGCAAGTCCTCCTGCATTGCAATGTGTCAAAATGGTGTCGCCGTTATGGATGAGGTCTAATCCGTGTTGACCGATAGCACGGCATTTCGCACGATCCTCCTCAATAATATTCTGTGCTTCATCAAGCAGAGCGTCCTTGAGTTGTACGATCTCAAGATCTTTATGCTTTTCTGCTGTTTGCTTGATGCGCTCCAGCGCCCAAAACAGGTTCACCGCTGTCGGACGTGAGGTGGCAAGATAATCTGTGACCTCTTTAAGCTCGGCTGCAAAGTCAGGGTAATTAGTCGCCTCTGACTTCCAGATTCCAAGCACCGCCCCCAATGCACCTGCAATACCGATCGCGGGTGCTCCGCGAACCCGAAGTGATTTAATCGCCTCCCAAACACTTTCTACATCGTCACAATAAATCTGGTTGAATTCATTTGGCAGCAGCGTTTGATCGATTAGGTGGATTCTACCATCAGCCCATTCAATTGTCGGAATCGGCATCTTCCGCCTCCCCTTGATCGTCATGGTCTACTCGTTCAGCAGTCGCTTCTGCCACGCTGGTTTCGTCAAGATTTTCGTCGAAGCCTTCCGCGTCCTCATCGTCGCCGGGATCATTGTCTATTTGGGCTTCGGGGCTACGGGATTTGGGACCCGCAATGAATGCGTCGTGTGCTTTTTTAATTGTCTCAACCGTCTCGGCACGATTTAGCCAACCGGATAATTCAAAATAAGGTTCAAAAAATTGCACAATTTTTTTGAGTAACTTAACGTCTAAGTCCGAAATGTCCTTGACTGAAGTGTAACGCTCATCGCCTAACATCACACAGATGACGTGATGGTCTCGGTCCTTACGTTTTAGTACGCCAATGGGTCGTGCCTCACAAACGTAGCCAGGGTGGCTCGCGTTGGCAGCAATTACCATTGCATTCAGGAAATGCCCATCTTCAGCAACTGTTTCTGGAATCCAACCGTATTCTGTTGGCACTGGTATACTAAATTCATATGCTAATCGGAATTTTCTACTTTTTGCGTGATAACGATATTTTTTTCGACTCCCCTTCGGTGCTTCGATAACGACATTAATGATTGAGGGTGCATGGCGTCCAAGTGAAATATCTCGCAAGTTCATTCTTATTCCCTGCCTTTGAGTATATCCCCATCAAAATGGGGAAAGGTTAACGATGCCCGGTAACCTTAACAGTCCAAAATTTCAAAGGAGGTATGCAGCCCCTCCATAACGGATGAGGAAGGGAATGAACCAGTCCGTTCCTCAACTCTTATCGAACAGGACAAATCCTAAATAATTCATCAATTCAATCCTGAAAATCTATTAAACTTTAATCAAAAAGTTTCAAGTTTTAACGTTTTGACTTACCAATGTTTTGCGGACATTATAGCACACCTCACATATCCTTGCAACGGAAAAACTGGTCAATTTTTATTTCTAATTCAACCAACAGCCACAACTCCAAATCCAAAGGTTTGTTTTCAAACCTGTGTTGGGGTATAATAGTCTATCAACTTGACAAATTGTCTGTGATTTTATACCATTTCTGCTTCTGAGATGACCTAGATGAGATACATCAGCTTACTTTGTATATCCCTATTGATTTTTATCTTTAGCTCAGAAGTTATTTTGAATCCCGACGTAATCGGGGCAGCGGTGAATATCCCTGATGCAAATCTGGAAAGCGCGCTTCGATTGCAGTTAGGTATCCCTTCCGATCTACTCACCGACAGCGATCTGGTAAGTGTCACACACCTTTCGGTAATACACACAGAGATCGCCAACCTAGAGGGATTGGAGCATTGCAGGAACTTGGTACATCTTAGCCTGATTGGTGTAAAAGTCAAAGATATTCGTCCAATCAAAAAGTTAACAAACCTACATTGGCTCGATCTAGGCAATAATCAGGTCAGTGATATTCGCCCGATCGCTGCATTAACCAACCTGCGGTGGCTCGACTTAAACAATAATCAGATTCGTGATATTGAGTCACTCGCTGGATTGATAAACCTAGAGCGACTTGACTTAAATAATAATCAGATTCGCGATATTCAACCGCTTGCTGAACTGATACACCTGGAACGGCTTTACTTAAATAACAACCAAATCCATGATATATACCCGCTGACAGAACTGATACACTTGGAGAGTCTGGACCTACCCAAGAATCAGATTCATGATATTCGGGCTTTAGGCGAGTTGACAAATCTGAAATGGCTTTATCTCGGTGAAAATCAGATTGACGATATTCGCCCACTTGCAAAATTAAAAAATATAGAGAGACTTTACCTCGAAATAAATCAAATTCGCGATGTGAGTCCACTCGCCGGACTAAAGAAACTGTTTCGGCTTAACCTGAATGAAAACCAGATCGACGACGTTCGTCCACTTGCAGAATCAGCAAATCTCGAACGACTTGAGCTAACTGACAATCAAATTTGCGATGTGCATCCCCTCGCTGGGTTAAAAAATCTGAAGTGGCTTTATCTGGCGAAGAATCGGATCCACGATGTAAACCCTCTCGCAGAACTGGTAAACTTGTATGAACTTGACTTGCAGGAGAATCGGATTCACGATATTCACCCATTAGTCAAGAACCCCGGAATCGGACAAGGTGATGTCATCTCCGTAAAATCCAATCCCTTGAATGAAGACTCTATCAAACATTATATCCATGGATTGAAAGCGCGGGAGGTGCGCCTTTCCATGGATTAACTTAACGCATATATAACCGTTGAAAACAGCTTGGAGGTTACACATGGCTTACGATTTACTAATCAAAGGCGGAACCCTGATTGATCCCGCACA
Source organism: Candidatus Poribacteria bacterium (assembly GCA_021295755.1). NCBI lineage: Bacteria > Candidatus Poribacteria > Candidatus Poribacteria bacterium. The sequence continues at coordinate 8,161 of JAGWBT010000019.1, read as the reverse complement.
AAATATTCACGCAAACAAAGATGTCGCATTTTCAAGCGGCGTTGTCGCCGCAGTAGATGACAATTTATCAAATGCAGACGCGCTTGAGGTATTGGACGCTAGTGGCTGCCTTGTCACGCCGGGCATGATTGATCTACACGTTCACGTGTTCTACGGTGTCAGTCATTATGGCATTGAACCAGATCCGACCTGCTTGGCAAAGGGCGCAACGACGGTAGTTGATGCTGGCTCCGCGGGTGCCGACATTTTTCCCGGCTTTCGCAAGTATGTGATCGACGTGAGCGAAACGCGGATCTTGGCGCAAATTAATATCTCGTCGCAGGGGATGTTGACCCAAGAAATCGGCGAGTTTGAAATCCCCGAATATGCCGATGTAGACAAAGCCTGTGCGATGATTGAAAAGCATCGCGATGTAATTTTGGGGGTGAAGGTGCGACTGACAAAACATAGCATCGTCAGTGAACGATCAGGGATGATTCCGCTGCACCATGCACGCGAAGCCGCAGATGCAGCAGGTCTACCCATTATGGTGCATCCGCAAGACGCTTGGTGCGATTCGATAGATGATATCTTGGCGGTCATGGGTGAACGTGACATCGTGACGCACTGCTTCCATGGAAGTAGATGTGGTATCTTGGACGACGACGGGAAGGTGCGGAAGTCAGTGCATGAGGCGATGGAGCGCGGTGTCGTCTTTGATGTGGGTCACGGTGCCGGGTCTTTCTCGTGGGATACCGTTGAAACCGCGATGAGCCAAGGGGTTGCACCACAAACAATCTCATCAGACCTGCATATTTACAATGTCAACGGTCCCGTCTATGACTTGGCGAATGTCGTGACAAAATTCCTCCATCTTGGCATGTCGCTCGACGACGCCATCGCAAAGGTTACTGCGGTCCCAGCTGAAGTGATTTTGATGTCGGACAAAATCGGCACACTGGCACCCGGCGCTTGGGGAGACGCGATTATCTCTGAACTGCGAGAAGGTGAATTCCAACTGATGGATTCGCGTGGTGAGGCCCGTACCAGTAGGCAGAACTTTGTGCCGGTTACTGTTGTCAAAGGCGGGCGGGTATATCGGCAAGCTCGCAAGGGATAACGGTTTTTCCTGTCTATCCTAACGTTCATTATGATAAGGTGAAAAATGGCATACTCCAGTCTGAGAGATTTTGTAAGAAAGTTAGAACGAGCCGGCGAATTAAAGCGAATCAAAGCCGAAGTCTCCCCTGACCTTGAGATCACACAGATCACGGATCGGGTGAGTAAGGCTGAAGG
>JAGWBT010000019.1:1166-6702 GCA_021295755.1 Candidatus Poribacteria bacterium | reverse complement strand
TCCCACCAAAAACGGTCAAGCGCGGTGCATGTCAGGAGGTGGTTTGGACCGGCGACGAAATTTCATTAGATCGCATCCCGCTCATCAAATGTTGGCCCCTTGATGCAGACAAATATATTACCCTACCACAGGTTTTCACACATAGCCTGAAAACCGGTCAGCGCAATGTCGGCACGTACCGACTACAAAGACTCGATGAACGCGCACTGGCGATGCACTGGCAGATCCACCATGATGGTGCTGGGCATCACCGCGAATATCGTGAGGCGGGTGAACGGATGCCAGTTGCTGTCGCTATCGGCGGCGATCCTGTCATGTCCTACATCGGTACCGCACCGCTTCCAAGCGGCATTGACGAACTCCTGTTTGCAGGATTCCTCCGCAAAGCCAATGTGCCAATGGTTCCGTGCAAAACCATCGATATGTTGGTTCCGGCAGATGCGGATATCGTGATTGAAGGGTATATTGAACCGGACGAAACCTGCATTGAAGGTCCCTTCGTCTCTTGAAGACGAATATCCCGTTTTTCGCATCACCGCCATCACGCACTGCAAGCGTCCCATCTACCAGACAATCATCGTCGGTAAACCGCCGATGGAGGATTGCTACATGGGAAAGGCAACGGAGCGAATCTTCATGCCGTTGATCCGGACACAGCTGCCAGAGTTGGTCGATATGAACCTGCCGTTGTTCGGTGTATTCCATAACTTTGCTTTGATTTCCATCGACAAGCGCTACCCTTACCACGCAAAAAAGATTATGCACAGCCTGTGGGGACTTGGTCAACTGATGTTCAGTAAAATTATTATCGTTGTTGATAAAGATGTTGATGTGCAGAATGTGGAGGAAGTGCTTTTCCGCGTCGGCAGCAACGTCGATCCCAAGCGAGATGTAACCATCGTTGAGGGGCCCGTTGATGTCCTTGATCACGCTGCGCCCCTGATGGGAGCAGGATCAAAGATGGGGATTGATGCAACGACCAAATGGCGTGAGGAAGGTTACCAGCGGGAGTGGCCCGATGAAATCAAGATGTCTCAGGAAGTCATCGATCTGGTCGACAAGCGGTGGAAGGAGTACAAGATCGAATAAACTGCCAGACGATTTTCGTAATCGCTCGCACGGCAAATTTGTGATAAGGCTCGTTGTGAGAAAATAGGTGTTGCACTTTACAATGGAGGCAAAAGGATGAAAACTTATCGCGCTGCTGTCATCGGCTGTAGCCGGATGGGCGCATTTATTGACAACGAAATACCTGATTATCAAGCAATTAAGCTGCCATATTCACACGCGGCAGGTTTTTATGCTGAGGCTCGAACAGACCTCGTCGCTTGTTCAGATCTGCGTCCAGATGTCATGGAGGTATTCGGAGAACGGTACGATGTACCCAAAGAACGGCAGTACACTGACTACCGGGAACTCATCGACAAAGAGAACTTGGACATCGTGAGTGTCGCAACGCAATCCACGCCGTAGAACACGGGGTCAAAGCAATCTACGCGGAAAAGGCGATGGCAGCTTCGATGGACGAGGCGAACGCGATGGTGGAAGCGGTGGAACGCAACGGGGCTTTCTTCAACTTGGGTACAAACCGCCGTTGGCACACCGGCTTCGACAAGATGAAAGAGGTCATTGATAGCGGTGAATTGGGTGCACTCAAGACGCTAATCATTTACGGTAACCATTCGCTTTTTAACGGTTCCAGCCACCAATTCGATCTGATTTTGCGCCTGAATAGCGACCACCGCGCCTTGTGGGCATCTGCCCATATCACCGATGACGACAGCATCTTCGATGGTGATATTGTTCAAGAGGATCCGAATGGTCAGGGGATAATTCAGTTTGAAAATGATGTCACAGCGCATGCACTTCTTTCTCCGCGCGGTAGCGAATGGGAGGCAATCTGTGAAAGGGGAATTGTGACATGCTGGAATAATGGTTGGCAGTGGCACATCCGACGTCAAGCCGACGTTCCGGGGTGGCGAGATTGTTTTGTGCCGGAGGCTTTCCCTGAGTTTGAGCACACCAGCAGCACAGCAAATCTCATCAAAGATCTGGTTCATTCACTCGACACCGGCGAGCCATCACGTTGCGGCGTCCGTGTGGCACACGCAAGCACGGAATTAATCTTTGCATTCATGGAATCGCACTTGCAGAATGGGGCAAGAGTTCAGCTACCGTTGAAGGGGTCGAAGCTGCGGTTAGAGAGAGACCGTGCCCCAAGGCAGCCGAGGTTTCAGTAGAGTAGATTTTAGAATTTAGCACCAGAGGTGCGACATACGGATTATTGTCTGAATCAGGATTTTCGGGATTTAAGGATTAACAAGATAACTATCAATCCCTGAACCGATGGGCTAAAGCATGGGGGCGTGATGGGTGTGTTTCATCGCTTGGGTTCAATCTACGGGCTTGGTCTACCGTAGGGACTTCGTTTCCAAGCCTGACAGGATGGGAGACTCAACCCCTACTCTACGATACAGATCGCTGTGGATTGAAAAATCCACTGAACCTGTGGAATCGGTTCTTCCTTATCAAAACAGGTTCTTAGCGAAACACATTTTTGCGGTGCAGATTCGGTGCAGATTCGGTGCAATTTTTCAATCGAGCGCGGCGGCTCCATACTCCACTGTTCAATGGCACTTTCTCACCATATTTAGCAAACCGTGTCAGATCAATGGTAGGTGCTCCGTTCCGCCTGTCCCCCTGGTCTCGATTTATCGGACGATTTATCGGGGCAATAATATGGGAAAATTAAATACCCCTAGTCAATTGGATAATGTGCTTGAGTTTGCCACTGTGCAATGCTATAATGGCAATGCGTTGTCTTGGCAATATCAAACTAACGGAACCTCACTTGATGTGGGCACCTTTGACCAGTCTAGAGAAATGATTAACCACTGAGTCCGATATGATAGTTGCTCACGAAGACGTTTTCACCTTCCATCAGGAAGAAATCTCACGATTTCAGAAAATTTTGAGAGAGTAAATTGCAAAATAATGGAAGCGTATATCAATCGGATTCTTCAAGGCGATTGTCTCGAATTGTTTAGCCAAATTCCCGATAATAGCGTCGATATAACCTTCGCCGATCCACCCTTTAATCTGAAGAAGAAATATCACAGCACAAGAGATAGCCTTGAGCTGGAAGAATATCTACACTGGTGCGAAAAATGGATTTCGGAGATGGTGCGTGTCACGAAGGAAACGGGGTCAATTTTTGTACATAATATCCCCAAATGGCTGACGTATTATGCGAGTTTTTTGAACAAACTTGCTGATTTTAGGCACTGGATTTCGTGGGATGCCCCCACAGCACCGATGGGGAAAACACTCCAACCCGCGCATTACGGCATCCTATTTTATGCCAAAGATGCAAAGCAAAATAAATTTTACGAAATTCGTTATCCGCACAAACGTTGTCGTAAATGTAACTATTTGCATAAGGACTACGGCGGGAAAAAGGGACTGTTGCATCCTTTTGGCCCGCTTGTTCCAGATACGTGGACAGATATTCATCGGATAAAGCACAACAAATATCGCGATCCGCATCCGTGTCAACTGCCGATTCATTTGTTAGAACGTATCATCTTAATGTCCACTGATGAAGGCGATACAGTGCTTGACCCGTTTCTGGGGACAGGTACAACAGCAATAGCTGCAAAGCGACTTGGACGGCACTACGTCGGTTTTGAACTTGATCAGACATACGCGATGATCGCACGTGACAAAGTGAAGCAACAAGTATCGAATTCCCGGATTGGAAATATATGGGCCAGCGTTTACCTAGACGAAATCGTCACACTCCGGGACCAAGATTGGGAGGCGTTACAGCCAGAATTTCGCAGTCCTGAGTCCCCCCAAGCAATCGATCATACCAAAATAGTGCTAAAAGGTAAAATATCGCTCACACCAACGGTTAGCCAACAGGAGACAGATCAAGAGGCACAATTGCGATTCGCGGAGAATCGCGAAAAATATCAATAAGGAGGGCTTTTATGCCTACAGTCAATCATGATGTTTTACGAAAATTTGTTTATGATATGTATATCGGTGCCGGTGGAGTTGAGGAAGATGCCCGTATTGTCAGCAATCATGTCGTAGAATCCAATTTGATGGGGCACGATTCACACGGCGTGATTAACGCACCCAACTACGCAGGCGGGATGAGTGGCGGTCCCTCAACGGATAAGATGGAAATCGTCCGTGAGACACCCGCAACAGCAGTGATAAACGCCAACGGCGGGCTCGGCATGGTCATCGCTCAGAAGGCGATGGAGATGGCAGTTGAAAAAGCGAAAACACACACATTCGGCGGGGTTGGACTCCACCGTTGCGGACACGCCGGACGGATGGGAACGTATCCCACAATCGCCGCAAAAGAGGGGATGATCGGGCTCGTTTTCCTAAATGGCGGCGGACGATTTATGCACCCCTTCGGCGGCACCTCCCGAAGGCTCCCACCCAACCCAATTGCGATCGCAGTCCCCCGCAAAAACGGCGAACCGTTGATGCTTGATGCGACGATGAGTGTTGTTGCAGGCGGGAAGATACTGGTCCAACGTGCACGTGATGAAGAGATGCCAGAAGGTTGGATGATTGACTCAGAAGGAAACACAGTTACTGATCCGAACGCTTTCATAGACCGTCATGATGATACAGCAGTAATGCCGGTGGGTGGTTTTCAGTTCGGGCACAAGGGCTTCGGCTTAGGATTTATGATTGATGCCATCGCCGGAACCCACCCGTGGCGCAAGCGGGATTGTGATGATCGCTATCAAGATTCAGGATTTCATCGATCTTGATGTCTACCAGCAGGAGACCGAGTACCTTACGGAATGGATAAAGTCCTCTGAAAAACTGCCCGGTGTTGATGAAGTGTTCGCTCCCGGCGAGTTTGAGGAACGGAGCCGTGAACAACGTATGAGAGATGGCATTCCAATCGAAGAGAAAACGTGGGATCGGCTGGTTGAGGCAGCTGCGTCCCATGGCGTTTCAGCCCCAGCAGTCTAAAGGTAAAAACAGACCTCAGGTTGAGTGAGCCTTCCGGAAGTTTGAAATTTTCGCAAGGCTCACCAATGGCAAGGGGATGAGCCGGTGTTCGAGCAGCATCAATTAGACAGGATAATCTGATTTGACTTAATAGCTACTATAGAGGCAAGAAGATGATCAGGAAATTTGGTTCACTATTCGCAGGACATGTTGATCTGACAGATGTAGGCCTTGATGGTCCGCCTGTCAACGAACGTTGGCTCTCCGACGAACATATCGCGACCGTATTCGATAAGACGCAAGCCATCGCGCAGCTCATGGACCGCAACGGCTACGAAACCCTTTGGCTGGCTGAACACCACTTTCAGCGCGAAGGGTACGAGTGCATCCCTAACATTCTGATGCTCGGTGTCCACCTCGCTCACCTGACACAGACGCTCAAAATTGGGTGCGCTTTCAACGTGACGCCGATGTGGCACCCACTACGACTCGCAGAAGACTATGCGACCGCAGACCTCCTCACGGGTGGACGTATCGTCTTTGGCGTGGG
>JAGWBT010000019.1:0-1152 GCA_021295755.1 Candidatus Poribacteria bacterium | reverse complement strand
CCTCTACTCGATGGAGACGCCAACCGCGAGATGTTCGAGGAACAACTTGACATCATCTTCAAGTCATTCAATGAGTCGTCCTTCTCCCATCACGGTAAATACTACGACATCCCACCCAAGGTTCCATATCGTGGGTATGAATTGGAGGAAATCACACTGGTGCCGCGTCCCCTCAAGCGACCTGTTGAGTGCTGGCAGCCTATCGTCAGTGCTAGTGAACGCGGACTCAACCTTATGGCAAAATACGGCATCAAGGGGATGATCGGCGGCGGTGCTGCTGCGGGAGGGGCTGCGGAAAAAGTAATACATGCTTGGCAGCAGGTGCAGGCGAACCACGGCAGGGAGATGGAACTGGGTGGCGACCTTATTATCGGCTTCTCCTACCATATTGCCGATACAGAGGAAAAGGCGATTGAGGAGGCGAGTAGATACTTTGAAGAACACATGAAGATGTTCGCACCTCTAGGGTTCGTGCGCGGATTGACGGACGAGCAGATTGCGGCGACGGCAGATCCTCAACGGGCGCGGACCGCCGGTTTGCCCACGCTGCGGGATGCTGTAGAGGCGGGTTCATGGCTGTGCGGACCGCCGGAATTGATTATTGAAAAATTGATGGACGTTCAAAAACGCTATCCCGGACTAGATCAAGTGACCGTCAACAACGCCGTAGGCACACCAGAGCATGTGATTCTGGAACAACTCGACCGATTCGCCAAAGAGGTCATGCCCACATTCAAAAACTAGTATATCAATCTACCCTATTTCTCTAGTACCATGCCTTCCTGCTCGATTCGCTCGAGCATCTCCCTAAACGCTGGTGTCCCGTCATTGTCCCAATACTCCGTCTCGATGGGGGCGTCATAGCTCATGGGGACTAACCCGCCACGCCAATCTGGCCTCACCATGAAGTGACGCGTATTGGCGGGATCATAGCGATTATACATCATTGAACCGTTGGCAAAACGGGATTTGATAATCCACGGTGCCTGCGCCGGCAACTCCAAATTCTCTAGCCGTTCTAGCGCCTCCCGATCGAGTGTAAGACCTAGCCCGGGCGCTTCCGGCACTCGCACAAATCCGTTGACGGGATTCAGCCTTTCCTTCACAACATCGCTCTGATAAATCTCCGTGGTGGTAACAAAATGGAAGGTA
>JAGWBT010000018.1 GCA_021295755.1 Candidatus Poribacteria bacterium | reverse complement strand
TGCCCTACGCTATGCTGAGAAAAAGATTTCCACCTTCGTCCACGCGGACACGCACCCACGGTTCGATCCAGATGGTTGTATCTGCCTGCTCGATGACGGCAGGTCCGGAGAACTCGCTTCCCCACGGCAGCAGTGAACGGTCGTAGATGGGGCATTCCACAAACCGATCTTCCACGTAGACAGGTCTGACGCCTTTCTGCGCGTCTTGCAAGGTGGTTTTAGGACTGGGTATAAGGTCTGGGCGCATACCAACCACAGCGGTTCGGAGATTTAGCAGGCGGATCGGGATGCTCTCCAGCAGCGTTTCTAAACCGCTAAATGTCTCGTCGACCTGTCCGTATTGACGAAGATATGCGCGACGAAAACTCTCTGCGATAACGCCGGGAGACACGGGTCCCGCTGGCAGCGGTGTCCGTATGACATGGGTTTGACCCTCATAGGAGATCTCCGCTTCCCGCATAACGCTTACTTGTGTCAGAGGAACCTGCTCACTCTTGATTAGTTCCTCTCCTTGTGCGAGGTGGTCAGCAAAAATTCCCTCTGCTTCGGTTGGGTCGAGTTCGGAGAGGCGACGGTTGATCATGGTCACAAAATCGTGTTGGAGATCGGCGATGACACACCCCCAAGCGGAGGCGATGCCGGGATAGTAGGGGACAAGCGCCTGTGAAACACCAAGTTCCCGTAGGAGGAAACTGACCATCAACGGTCCGCCGCCCCCAAAGGAGAAGAGCACAAAATCTCGCGGATCATGGCCACGGTCGATGGAGATACGTCGGATGCTACCAGCGATTCGGTTATTTGCAATGGTGAGGATTGCCAGTGCTGTCTCTTCTAGGGATAGACCGAGCGGTTGACCAATCTTCTCGATAAGAACAGACCGGGCTGTATCGAGGTCAAACGAAAAATCTGCTGCTCTCGCGATGGGATAATCCGGGTTGATTCGTCCGAGAATCACGTTTGCATCGGTGACGGTGGGTTCAGTGCCACCCAAGCCGTAGCAGACGGGACCCGGTTCGGCGCCCGCACTTTCGGGACCCACTTGGAGAAGACCTCCCTCGTCAATCCGGGCGATGCTACCGCCGCCCGCGCCGATGGTATGGATATCAATCATCGACACCATGATTGGAATCCCAAACTCCGGTTCGATCCCGTTTGACACGACCGGCTTGCCCTCTGTTACGAGGGATACATCAAGGCTGGTGCCTCCCATATCGTAACCGATTAGGTTCTCGAAACCGCTTTCTGCGGCGATCTTGGTGGCAGCGATGACGCCCGCTGCGGGACCCGATAGGACGGTATTGACTGAGAAGTCGCGGGCGGCTTCCACCGACATCATCCCACCGTTCGACTGCATGATGAGAAGATTCCCGCTGTAACCGCGTTCTTCCAAGCGGTCTTCAAGCCGAGCCAAGTAACGACTTACTATCGGCTGAACGTGCGTTCAAACTCACGGAAGAGTGGGAGGATATCTGCGGAAGCGACAATATAAAGATTAGGGAAGCGGCTTTCGAGGAGTGTTTTGGCATTGCGCTCGTTCGAGGAGTTGATGTAAGCGTTCAGGAAACTAATTACAATGGCGTCGACACCGTCGGTAACCAGTTCTTCGGCGGCTGTGATTACCTCCTCCTCCGATAGTGGGACAAGGATTTCGCCTTCTGCCGAGATCCGTTCGGAGACCTCTTTGCGTCGATCTCGTGGGATTAGCGGTTCATAGGATCCGGTGAGACCGTAAAGGTGCGGTCGATCGCGACGCCTCAGCTCCAGAATGTCTCGGAACCCACGCGTTGCAATCAGACCGCAGCGTACACCTTTGCGCTCCAAGATGGCGTTGGTCGCCACAGTCGTGCCGTGAATGACCAGTTCGATGTCAGGATAGGAAACCTCAAGCGCATCCAAGCCAGCAATTAAGCCGATCGATGGCTCGTGTGGCGTGGTTGAAGCCTTTCCAATCTGTAGCCGTACAACAATATCGGTGAAAGTGCCGCCGATATCCACACCAACAAGCTTTCCCATAAAATTGTCGCAGGTCTCCGTGCAGAGAATGCTCCTCTCCCTCTATAACGCTGTTTGCCCTTAAAGTTTTCTGGCTAGTAGGGAGCAACGATCGTTGTTCCCTACAACTCGCGTTATAGTAACATCTGAGATGTCTACCGTCAAGTATCAAAGGGAGAACTAGGGGCATTTAATTCTTCAATCGGGGAAACCAGATGCCCGCCTAAGATGTAAGGGGCAATCTGCCATAAGTAGCGCGAACTGTTAGTTTGCGACGGGGAATCACAATCTAAATGAGGTTGCAGAAAATAATTCGGTAATTCTATATTTTCCCCAAGCCCGGTAGATGCCGTTTTTAACCGCACCGGTTTGGAGTGCCTCATTAATTCTAAGGTCCACTATAAATAGCCCCTAGGAGAACTACTTACCCTTAGTTGCGTTTCCTGTGTTCTCGTCAACTATGGCATCAGCCTCCGACAATGAAGCGGTGCCAGATGGGAGGTGGATGCCAAGATTGGCACGAATCTTAGTCCCGATCTCGGCGGCGATTTCAGGGTGTTCCACTAGAAACTCTTTGGCGTTGTTCTTCCCCTGTCCGAGCCGTTCATCGTTATAGGAGAACCAGGGCCCACTTTTCTGTATGATTTCCGCCTCCGCACCGACATCCAAGATCTCCCCGATTTTACAGATGCCTTCTCCAAAGATAACGTCGAATTCAGCTTGGCGGAATGGTGGAGCGACCTTGTTTTTGGCGACCTTCACCCGAGTGCGATTTCCGACTATCTCGTCGCCATCCTTCAGGCGATCTGCCCGGCGTATCTCCAACCGAACCGAGGCGTGAAATTTGAGTGCCAATCCACCGGGCGTCGTTTCTGGATTCCCAAACATGACGCCAATCTTCTGTCGAATCTGATTGGTGAAAATTACGCAGGCTTTCGACTTGTTGGTGACACTGGACAGCTTACGCAAGGCTTTCGACATCAAGCGCGGCAACAGTCCAACGTGGGCGTCCTCCATACTGCCCTCGATCTCTGCATGAGGGGTGAGCGCCGCAACAGAATCGACAACCACAACATCAACAGCCCCGCTACGAATTAAGGTCTCGACAATATCTAGCGCCTGTTCCCCGGTATCAGGTTGGGAGATTAAGACGTTTTCCACGTTCACGCCAATCTGCTTGGCATACATCGGGTCTAGCGCATGTTCGACATCGATAAACGCTGCGACACCGCCCTGCTTCTGTACCTCTGCGATGATGTGAAGTGCAAGCGTGGTTTTACCACTCGCTTCATGACCAAAGATCTCGACAATTCGCCCGCGGGGAACGCCACCAACCCCTAGCGCAATGTCTAACGCTATTGAACCGGTCGGGACGACTGCGACGGGAATCACCTCGTCGCTATCCAGCCGCATAATTGAGCCTTTGCCGTGCTGGCGTTCAATTTGAGAGACTGCGAGATCTATCGCTTTCTGCTTGTCTGTACTCAGTTCCATGTTGATAATTCTCCTTGTATGGATAGATTAGTACCGCTTCAATGGGTTAATTGTATCATAACAGTTGTTAAAAAGTCAATAAAAAAAAGAGGCGCATGTAAAGAGAGAGTGCAAAGAGCGGAGAAACACCGAGTGTTTGTCGTATTGAGCGGTGTAGGGGCGGGGCAAGATGCCCCGCCTACGATGGGTGTGGCGTGTTGTTGTCCCTTATTTTCCTACCACGATGACCCCGTTGCGGACTTCGACCTGATCGCCGTTTGTCAACCGAATCTGGTAGATATAGGGGCCGATGTTCACAATTTCGCCCGCCTCATTTCTGCCATCCCATTCGACGCTCATTGTGTTGGAACTCATTACCGTTTGATTGACTAAGGTCCGGATGAGTTTATTGTGAAGATCGAAAATTTCAACGACCGGTTCCGTTCCGCCGATGTGGGAGGTGTTATGGCTCACGATTGTGAGTCGTGTCCGATCGGCGATTCCATTTCCGTCGGGTGAGAATGGGTTAAAGCTCCACGCTGCCTGAATCTGCGATGGGACAGCCTGAAACAGAGCAACTTCAGAGATGAAGTTGAGTTCCATACGGACGACCCGTCGATTCAAGTCAATTTCACCGCCTACCAACTGCCATTCTTGTGCGGATGCGTCCCAAGCAAAGATTTTCAGATCCGATTCTCGCCTGATGTTCGCAACCGTCAGATCTGAGGGGCGATACGCTAATTCAAGCAGTGCAGGACGCTCCAGGATCAGATACTCAAGGGAGTCAAATGACACGATTTTCGCGCCCAATATATTAAAAAACTCAACCTCGTTGAGTTGGAGGTTATTCGCCTGCTTGCTCTCCGTGATTTCAAGGCGAAAGTAGCGGGCGGAAGGGCGGGTTGGTAGTTCAATGGTGGTCACTTGATCATCGAACGCCGTGACTTCAAGAACATCTGTGAAATTTTCGTTGTTATTCGATGTGAGGAGTGTCGCACGCTGTGGTCCAAAGGAGGTCTCTCCTTCCACGTTAGCGTGTACAACGATACGGCTGACGGTGCGTTGGACCTCGAGATCAATTGTCAGGATGACAGGCAGCGGCACAAGCCCTGCAACCCACGTAGACGGTGGATCCAAGATGCCATCCACAGCGAAAGTGGGTGGTTGATCATGCAGTGCACTTGTCGCTTCAGCAGCAAACACACCTTGACGAAGTGCTTCAAAGCGGTACACAACCACCGGCGCTGTTCCTTTAACAATGCGACTGTTTCCGCGATAGGTGAATGGATCAACCGTTTCCGGTGGCACTGAAAAAAATTGTAGTTTCGTGATGTGTTCGTCAAAAGCCAGCGCCGGAATAACAACGGTTGCTCGGTCTCCATCGCTCAAGGTGAAAACCCCGCCTTCAGCTGCTTCGGGCTTTAACTCCGGAAGATAAGAGAGGGAAATCATTTCTCGGTCCACGGCGTTCAGTGAATCCGGATCCGATGGTGCTAGTTCCCTAGCAGTTACCGAAAGTCGGTTTACGCCGGCTTCTAGCATCACCTTTATAGAAAAACTTGCACAGTAGGGGCCAGTCAGATTTGGGGGGCAGACATCTGTTAGGAGCAGCCGAATTGCGATGGACTGGATCTGCCCCTGTATAACTCGATCGTTCGTGTCTAAGAACTGGATTGACTCAATCGCGATTGGCTCAATCTGCCATCCTTCGAGCATCTCGATTTGGACGAATTGTGCGGAGATTGCTGATGGAAAGTCAACCACCGTGCCATGGAAATTGGGATCTATGCCCGATGGGATGTTGAAGGGCTGAGCTGCGGAGAGGTTGGCTCCGGCTTGCGAGAACGCAAGACGTGCCAATCGGGGACCGCGCGGAAACCCCCGATCAACCACATGTCGGATCAGCATTCCCTTGAGTTCCTGCGCGCTTCCGAGATCTACGACGACCCCATAAATTGAGTGGGTCAGTTGCCTGAGATCTAGGACGCCGCCGGGCGTGTTGGTCGAAACGATAACTTCCCCTGCGACTGAGGACTCAACGATTCCCTTGATTTCTACTGTTTGATTGTTTGTTGTGAAATCGGTGGTTGGGCTGATGATAGAAAGATTTGTCCGAGCTACTAATTCGCCGGCACTTAGGAGGATGAGGAGAATTGAGAAAAGGGTGAGGTGAAATCGCATATTTTTAAGCGTGAAATGTGATGCGTGAAACGTAAAAAAAACTCCGCGAATCTCTGCCAATCTTCTCGAATAAAAAAGGAGTAATGTAAGTTGGATTGAACGGTTAGCACCAACCTATAGGGGTTGGGTTTCCCAACCCGTTGGGCGAGGCAACCTCGCCCCTACGATTAGGTTCTGATTGGCGAATGACGGACGCGCCTCAAATAAATGTCAACAGAATCTATGCTGACATGTAAAACGTAACGGATTAGAGCGCCTGTTGATACAGGTTGATCATGTCTTGTCCGGTGCAGGGGCGGGGATTGGTCAGGTGGCACTGATCCACCATTGCCTGCTGGGCGAGATGAGGAATCATCTCTGCCTTCACATTGACCTCGCGCAAGTGTGACGGAATGCCGATATCTTTGCACAGCTGCGCGACCTGATCTATTGCGGCTTGCGCGGCTTTCTCCGGTGATAGCGCGTGGATATTCACGCCAAATGCCGCAGCGATGTCCCTTAGTTGATCCGTTGCAGCATCTTTGTTAAACGTCATTGTGTATGGCAGGAGAATCGCGTTTGCCAGTCCGTGATGTAGGTCGGTGACGGTCGAAAGCGGGTGTGCCAGTGAATGGGTGACGCCCAGTTCTTTTTGAAACGCGATGGCACCCATCATCGCCGCCATCATCATCGCACCCCGGGCTTCGAGATCGCTGCCATTGTCAACGGCGCGACGCAGATTTTGGGCAACCAGTTTTACCCCGGCAATGGCGATCCCGTCGCAGATCGGGTGATAGACGGTTGAGAGGTAGGATTCAAGATTGTGGGTGAGTGCGTCCATCCCAGTCGCAGCGGTCAAGGTCTTGGGCAATCCAACGGTCAATTCCGGATCTACGATTGCGGTTTTGGGCAGCAGGTGAGGACTAAATACCAACGCCTTGCGGTCCAGCGATTTTATAGTAACAACCGCGCCGCGCCCAACTTCACTCCCGGTTCCCGCAGCGGTTGGAATGGCGAGCATCGACGGTAGGTCGGACGAGATTTTCTCCAATCCTCCGTTGAGGACTTCGTATTCCGCTAACGGTAGGGGGTGGGTTGCCTTCAAGCAGATGAGCTTGGCGACATCTAGCGGACTCCCACCGCCCATGCCAATTACGAAGTCACAGCCTTCCTTTTGGAAAACCTCCACGCCATCGAACACATCGGCTTCGACTGGATTGCCGTGGACGCCGTCGTAGATTGCGTAGTCGATTCGTGCTGCCTCAAGTCGCTGCGTGACTTCATCTGCTAATCCTACTTGGCGAATCCCCTTATCCGTTACCACCAACACTTTCTGGGGCGAGAACGGCGAGAGTTGTTCGGCGAGTGTGTTAATTGTCCCGACGCCGAAGATGATTTTGTTAGGAAAACTCAAGATGGAAGGGGACATGTAGTTATCCTTTTTCTGATGCGCGATGCGTGAAACGTAATTGGTTCATGCGTGAAATGTGATGCGTAAGTTGGTTCATTGGTTTGCCAATCGTAGTTCTGCGGTCGTTTTCCCGCCATGTTCGACAAGCACCTCGATAACGGCTTCATTGCCTTTCCGAATGGCGTCGTCCAACGCGGTTTGATCGCGATCCCCCGTTGCCCGGCGGTTAATATCTGCCCCGTGTGTGATTAGCAGCAGAGCAGTCCTACGATAGGCCTCCGAGTCTTCTTTGCCGCTGGTTGAGCCGCCTTGAGCTGCAGCGTGGAGTGCTGTTGTCATACCGAACGCATCGCCGTTGACATCTGCCCCATCTTTAAGGAGCAATTCGACGGCTTCGGTGCAGCCTGCGTCCGCGGCCCAAGCGAGCGGTGTTCGCCACCACTGAGCGCGGCGCGCGTTCGTGTCTGCCCCGGATTGAATGAGTCGCTCACACAGGTTCGTCATATTTCGGTGGGATGCCCAGTGCAGTGGTGTTGCACTTCGGAGGATACCTTCTCTGAGTGATTCGCCGATGGCGAGTGCGGGTTGTTGTTCGATAAGTTCTTGTGCAGTTCGTTCGTCTCCATTGTCAATTGCATCGATCAGTTCATCTACAGATGCCATGCTATACTCCAATAAAACTTTGGTTCTTATTCGCGTGGATTTGCGTGATTCACGGGTGCTTATTTTTGTCCACGAATCAACACGAATCTCTATAAGATTTAATCAGATGCCTACTGCCTCCAAGCTAGTCCTGAGAGCGAACATCCGATGTCGATTAACTATTCATTAAAACTCTTGACTCTTATTTGCGTGGATTCGCGGGTGCTTATTTTTGTCCACGAATCAACACGAATGTTTATAGGATTTAATCAAATGCCTACCGGCTCCAGACCATCCGTTTCCATTCCAGATCCTTCTCCGCACCAAAGTTGATGAGAACACCGACTGGCAATCCGGTTGCTTTGAGATAATTGAGTAGCTGTGCTTGTTCGTGCGAAGTCAGATGATTAAGGGCTTTGATTTCGACGATGATTTTTTCATAAACAACAAAGTCTGGCTTATACTGCTGCTTGAGTTGGTATTCCTTATATCTAATGTTCAATTCTTGTGGTGATTCAAAGGAAATCCCTCGCGTAGACAGTTCGATTTCCAATGCTTCTTGATACACCGATTCGAGAAAGCCGGGACCTAGCACATTATACACTTCCATCGCAGCACCAATGATAGTATACACTTCGTTTTTGTGAAGCAGTTTTGGCATTTCCTGTGCTTCTCCTCAAAGCGAACAACTGGTGTCAATTAGTCATTGATTAAAGCCTTCAATCTTTATTTGTGTGGATTCGTGTGATTCGCGGATGCTTATTTTCCTTCACGAATCAGCGCGAATATAAATTGTTGGTGTTGTAAACTCTCGTAACTCTGAAAGCATTATAATCAAAAGCAATCCGCTTAGTATATGAGGATTGTGTGCAAATGTCAACACTCTTTCAAAGTCGCGAGGGTTACGGAAATTGTATTGACAGCAGATTGGGTCAGTGCTATAATGTGCAAAACAGCGTTAAATTATTACGCCGACTAAGCGCTTATATCCGAAAAAAAATAACACCAATCCATGCTCAGAGTATCCATCAATATATAGACGGGAGGCGGACCGTGATAACGTCTTTCTTAGAAAAACCTGCTGCTTCACCGCTTATGCCAATTCCAGAAACAGCGGTAAATATTTACACGCCAAAAAATCCCTTTCCGGCGGAGGTCGTGAGTAAGTATCGGATCACGGATAGTTCCAGTCCGAATTACGGCTGGCATGTCGTGCTGAATCTGAAAGGGAGCGAAATGGTGGGGAAATATCGCATCGGTCAGAGTATCGGCGTGGTGCCGACTGGACGCTTCAATGACGCGGAGTTCAATTATGCACATGAGGCACTGAACGATAAGATTCGGTTGTATTCAATCACTTCTGCCTGCTGGGGCGATGATTGGAAGGGAGAGACCGTATCGCTGTGTGTCAAACGGGAAATCGCAGAGGATACGGAAACAGGCGAATTGGTTTTGGGCGTGGATTCAAATTATATCTGTGATGCCAAGCCCGGCGATGAGATGCTCATCACGGGACCCGTCGGTAAGAGCTTCCTACTACCGGATAACCCGCTCGATTACAATTACGTCTTCACAGCAACGGGGACTGGGATTGCCCCGTTTGTCGGGATGCTCGTCGAGTTATTCAATCAGGGCTATGATCGGGAGGTCTGGCTGGTCTTTGGCGTTCCGTATTCGACAGACATCATGTATAACGAAGAATTTCTTTATTTCGCAGAACGTCAGCCAAACTTTCATTATGCCACTGCGATCAGCCGAGAACAGACCAACGCACGCGGCGGCAAGATGTACGTGCAGGACCGCCTCGAAGAGCATCAGGACGAGCTCATTCCCCTGATAGAGCAGCCGGATACCCTGTTTTATATGTGTGGGTTAAAGGGCATGGAATATGGCATCTATCCGTGGCTCTATCGGATAGGGTCGAACCTCGTCAACCTTCCCGACGGTCTGACCGTGGCGGACGTTGAGGGGTTGTCTCGTAATGCGCCGGAGTGGTCGAAGATTGAGAGGGCGCGGGATAAAGAACGTCTATTCAAGGAAACGTACTAAAACGTCTATCCAACTTCCTCACCGTCAAGCCTACCGACCTGCAGATCGATCTCTTCGCGGGTCTCCATCTTATCGATTTTGCCGTCCGCCATGTAGAAAATTCGATCTGACACATCGAGCATCTTTGTATCGTGAGTGGCTGTGATAATTGTGACTCCATTCTCCTCATTTAGACTTTTCAGGAGGTCGATAATCTCAAGCCCGGTCCGTGTGTCTAGGTTTCCCGTCGGCTCATCTGCAAGCACGATCGCGGGATCGTTTGCGAGGGAACGCGCAACGGCGACACGCTGTTGCTGACCACCGGAGAGTTCAAGCGGCTTATGCTGAACCCGTTCTCCTAACCCTACAGTGGTTAGCAGTTCAACCGCTTTGTTGCGGCTATCGTCAGCGGTCATCCCAGCGAAGATCATGGGGAGGGAGACATTTTCGAGGGCGGTCATCACGGGGATAAGGTTGAATGATTGGAAGATGTAGCCGATTTTGCGGCAACGCAGCCACGCCAGTTCGTAGGCGTCCAGTTGCGCGATGTCCACCTCGTCGATGTAGACTCTGCCTTCTGTCGGCTTGTCTAAGCCCCCAATCATGTTGAAAAGCGTTGACTTACCGGAACCTGATGGTCCCATAATCGAGATGTACTCGCCGCGGCGGATTTCAAAGTTAGTGCCACGCAACGCCTCAACGACGGTAGTGCCCATCTCGTATTTCTTAATCAGGTTTCTGACCCTTACCGTGTTTTCCTTCGGTAGATCTCTCGCAAATCGTGCGGGTGTTTCTGTTGGAACGGCAGTGCTCGCTGCTGTTTCTGGTGCTACTGCTTCTTGAAGTTCTGCCATTTTACTTTCTTCCTTTCTTCGATTGTTGGGGAACCGCAAATCCTACCATTCCCCGCTTACCTAACTGCCGCATGAACGTGAACAGCGATGTCTCCGCCTCTTTTCTCGTCATGCGATATTTGTCACAAAGTTGTTTGACAATATGACCGATGGAGTTATGCCCATCACACAATTGCCACACAAAGCCTCCGACATCGTCCAAGACAACCACACGGTTGGGGGGCAGCATAAACAGCTTTGCAACCAACTTTAACCACAGCGTCTCCTTTTGGGGGATAACCAATGAAACTTCTCCTTTGTCATCGACTTCCCATTCGATTAACTGGTTGCGTAGCGGCAGTGATTGTAAGATGGCCCCTCGATCTAGATCGGATTCTGGACGCTTTTTCAGCCTGAGTTTATAAAGGATTGAATTAATCATCGTCTTATTTAGTTCATTGGTACATTGGTTCATTAGGTCACTAGTACATTAATGAACTTTTGAACTAATGGACTTTTGAACTCTGCTTAATGACACTGGATGCTCGCCGCAATTTCTTCGGCTGTCCTCGCTGCATCTTGTTTGGCGATCGCTTGGACGACGTAGATCCGATTGGAGTGATGACAGTGCCAGAGGTTCACGGCGAAAGTTTTGCGTCGCATAATTTTGTCGACAACCAGCGCGGGCCCAAAAGGCACGCGGTCTATGAGACGGGTTTCCTCGCCGATTAGCGTTAGCCGTTCTTCTGCATCGCCGTTGCTGGATTCAATTGAGAAGCCGTATCCGCGGATGGCTTTGGCATATCTACCTCGAAACCACTCCTCAAGGTCCTGTTCCTTCAGAGTAACGTCTGCAACTCCATACCGTTCGATGCTAACTTTTCGGCTGCCATCTACGAATGAGAAGAGCAGGTAGCCGGACAACAGTTTATGCTTGTCGAGGCGATAACGCCGCGGCACTTCTGCGTTGAGTTGGTAGGCACTCCAGAGCGTCGCCTGCCCTACCGAGTGATCTTGAACCGAACTCAATATACGACTGGTTGTCTCCTTAATATTTTCCTTGAGATGTCCCATAACCTGCACGATTGTAATTCGCTTGCAGGTCTGACAGTGGAAGATAACACCACTTGCCCGAAAGTCGCCCTTCCAATTGAAAAAAACAACCTCTCTGTCCTCGAAAAACTCCTCATCCTTAATTAGATTGACGTTACGTTGGATGTGAAGGTTTGTGTCTTTACGTTTGTAATTCTTGCGGACGAGCTTGAAATAGTCGTCAAGAACTTTCTGGAGGTCTGGCTTCTTCTGCTTTGACTCGGACCATTTTAACTCAAGGCGCGGCATATCCGCGTCCTCTAGGCGCAGGTATCCGCTTTTATCGTCACCGGATAATCCACTCAATTCCCAATCTGCGGGTAGTTCAAGGGTAATGCCACCCCACCCTAGTGTTGTCCAGTTCATAATTGGTTTATTAGTTCAACTATGGTTACGGCACATGGAGTGTGCCTACTACTTTAGAACGGTTTGACGATTACCGCTTTGGAGACTAGCGCAATTGCAACCGTTCCCATCCCAATCAGTCCAACGCCACAGGTGAAGCCCGCCGCTAAAACCGGATTAAACATGAACCATCGTTTCAGACCGAATTTCTTAATCATGTAAAATCGACCGATAATTGCGCCCATCACTTTTGGAAGCATCATTCCGGGATCCGCGCCGATGCCGCCCACGATCCCGTAGAACCACATGCTTGGCATCTTCGCTACCCAGAGCAGCCCGTAAATTGCCAGCGAAGAGGCGAAGCCAGCCGCCACATAATTGCCGCGAATGGCTTGCAACATCTGGCTGTTCCCGTCCCGAAGCGAGGTTTTCCAGAGGCATTCGTTGGTCGCATAGAGGGGCCACCACGTCTGTGCAAATGGGTATCGCGCCGACGGAATTGGCGCAACTTTCCAGACAAAATGCCAAACCACAATGCCAGAGATGATCAGGATCGGCATAATCAGCAATCGTGCGGCGATACTACTGGTGAAGGTGGTGCCTGTCAGTTCAAGAACGCGCCAACTTTGTGTGCCCCGTCCGTAGTCTTCGTCGGGCAGCGGGACGAACCAGATATCGATCTCCTCATATCGACTCAAAATAAATGTCGTTTCGTGGAGGTAAGGGATCTCGAAAAGATCGCGACCGAGGATCCCGTACGTGCGTGCGGTAATGTATGAGTTGATCGGGGTATACAAAAAGGCGAAGCCGAGCAGGAAAATCAATGGAAAGTTCGGTGCCATATAAACATGAACGAGATAGATGAAAGTCCCCATCCCAAAAAGCCACAGGATTGCCATCAACCATAGCGGAAAATCGCCGCGTCCCGGCGGAGGTTGCAGCGATCTACGTACCCCTGACTGCTCCTGTCGCGCCTGTCTAAACTTGATCACCATTGGAATCGAGGCTGCCATACCAACGAAAGCGAAGCTGAAAGATTTTCCCATCCCAAAGCTAATCCAGAAATCGAGACCATTGTATAAGCCCACACCGCGAACATCTAAGCCGGGACGCCACTGATGTAAGATTTCCTTCGGGTATAGAATATGTGGATTCAGGATAAACTGGGTGAAGAATGCTCCAACCAGTTCCGTCATAATGATGGGAAATGGCAGTACAAAACCGGTGAGTACCGCTCCGAAGTCGGTCGATAATGCGAACACACCTGTTGGCGCGATCTCTTCGATTACATTCGTAAAATCAATAAATGGAATCTTCAGGAGCTGGATCGGGGTTGTCATCATCACGCCTGTGAGCGAAGGGATGCCGATATAGATAAATCCCCAGATCAGCCCTGCCATAGATCCAACCGAAAAGACACGCCACCGCCAAGTTTCCGCACGCCCAGTGGTTTCGGCTAGGGCGGTCGCGCCTTGCGCTTCGATGGGTGCCATTGGGTAAGGTAGCCGCTCCATGTCCGCTGTCAGACGAAACAGAAAGTAGCCTGCGCTAATATGGCGAATTTCTCCCAATAACTTGAATATCAGAAAGAATGCGATGGGCCAAAACCAGTCCATGTGCAAGAGCGAACGCTCTGCAATGGCTATCGCATCTTTCGCCGGCACAATCCAGAAAGGGATCTTATCCGCGATTTCATACGACGCAGCTTGTGGCGTATTGACAAAGTAAGCGTACCAGATAAAGCCGCGATACTGAGCCCCAGACCCGACCGCTGCACCGGTGAGTCCAAGTAACATATAAAGCTCTTGTCGCCGAGCGGTTGTGAAAGATCGACGGGCCAACTCCGTGAACAGGATAACTGCGACCCACGGCGCTGCCCCTGCGCCGGACTGACCGGATACGAGGGTCAGATAGATTGACCCCGGCATCATCAGCAAGCCGACAAAAAGCGCCCCAAGAAAGACCTTCAGCGTTAAGCCCGACTCAAAGGTTCGGATGCCACCATCGATGTCGTAGCGCTGCGCCCAGACTTGCCACTCTTCTGCTTGTGTAATGCGTTCTCTTGCCATAACAAATCAGGTTCATTAGTTCATGGGTACATTTCCGCTAACTGTACTCAGGGGTTCTTAAAGTTAATTGTTCATTTAGTAACTATTTCTTTCATTATAATAAACGTCAGTAAATGGATTAGGCTTTCTGCAGAATAATCGAGCCCTAATAAAAGTGAAATCCCCCAAAAACAACCAAATCTGATTCCTCAAATAATGACCCAACACCCGCGAATACAGAGAATTTGGAGGATAGATTCAAAGCAACTTGAAACGATTGAGGGTTTCTGTAGGTCGATTTTCCAAAATCGACATTTACTCATGTTAAGAAATCGTGCAACAGAAACTACGTTTTTGTTAAAAACTCAGTTTCTCTTCGTGCTTTATTGGCAAGACTTACGCAAGAACCATAGGAATAACCGGTACAGTTGAGTTTGTGATTTCCCACAGCCCGATGATGTCATCGGAACTCCCACTGACCCAATGTGCACCCAGCAGGACTGTACGCCACTCTGAGGACTGAATCCGTACTCTATGTGTCCAATGCTTGTAGGAACGCTTCAAAACTGGAGGCTTGGACTGCCCTGAGATGGAGTTGCGTCAGACGATCGGTGTCGAGTATCAATTCAAGTTCCTGCTGAATGCGCTGCGGGTTATTCTGCGGGAATCTTGCGTTGAGTATTGAGAGAATATTTTTGATAGTAGTTGCACGCGCGCCTTGTTCAACGCCTTGTTCAATACCTTGTTCAATGCCTTGTGCCTTGCCGCGTTCAAGCAGCATTTCTGCCATTGACTGTGCCATCGGGGATACCTCCATTTCTTCCGTATACCGCTCTACCAACGTTAGTAACTCATTGTGTTCTTCGGCAGGACGCCGATGCAGAATCAATAACAACAGATACATGATTGCTCTATACCGCTGCTCCGATTCTGCCACATCCAGTGAGTTCAAGTGTGATAGTGCTTGAACCAACGCTTCACTGAGTGCCTCTCGGCTTGCACCTTCCTTTTGAATAACCGTTAGCAGCCATCCCAACGGGTGCCCTGTCTTTGTTAAATCCGTCTCATCTGTTTCCTTCACGCTTAAAAACAACGTATCAAATTTGGGAACAAACCGAGAGAGTATGTCCGGAATGTCCATTATGTCAGTAAGCGTCAGGGAAACGCTCCAACGCCGCTCCCCCGTATATAACACCATCGGGAGGATCGGGTGCAGACGCCGCTCACTTCCCGGAACATCGTCTGACTCCCACTCCCTACGTTGTGCGTCCCACAGTTGGGTCATGTAAAACAGCACTCGAAATCCCATCAGCGGATCTACCGTGGATTGGTGTTCAATCAGGATATAGATGAGGAGTTCATCGGTTTCCGAACCCCGCCGAAATGGTACGCTGAACACGAGGTCCGATTCCTGTTCTCGGAGGGTGTCGGAAATAAAACTTCTGTTGAGCGGTATGAGTTGGTCAAAATCTAAAAACGCTACCAGCTCGCTTGCAACGATTTCTACTAAGCCACGGACGTATTGCTTGTCTTGGAGTAACCATCGCGCACTTCGGTCAGGAAAGTGTTCAATCGGAAAATCGACAGAAGCGCGTTCTTCTGTTTCCTCAGTTTGCATCGTTTAATGAACTAAAACGGTTTGACGATGACCGCTTTGGAGACCAGCGCGATCGCAACCGTTCCCATGCCAACGAGTCCGACGCCACAGATGAAGCCTGCCGCCAAGACAGGATTATACATGAACCATCGTTTCAGGCCGAACTGTTTGATCATGTAAAACCGACCGATGAGTGCGCCCACCACTTTTGGAACCATCATCCCTGGGTCTTGACCGATCCCGCCAACAATTCCGTAGAACCACATACTTGGTGCCTTTGCCATCCAGAGCAGCCCGTAAATTGCCACTGAGGAGGTAAAGCCGGCTGACACGTAATCACCACGAATGGCTTGTAGCATCTGGCTATTTCCATCTCTGAGTGAGGTTTTCCAGAGCGCTTCATCAGTCGCGTAGAGGGGCCACCATGTTTGTGCAAACGGATACTGTGAGGACGGGATAGGCGCGATCTGCCAGATAAAATGCCAGACCACGATTGTTGCAACAATCAGGAGTGGCACCATCAAGGCGCGCCCAAGAACATCGCTGGTGAAAGTCGTGCCGGTCAGTTCAAGCACGCGCCAATGCTGTGTACCCGCGCCATAATCTTCATCTGGTAGGTGGACAAACCAGATGTCAATCTCTTCGTATCGGCTTAAAATAAAGGTTGCTTGATGGATGTAGGGCAGCACGAAGAGAGGTCGCCCTAACACCCCAAATGTTCGTGCGTTGATATAGGAGTGTAACGGGGTATACAGGAAGGCAAAGCCGAGGAGGAAAGAAACAGGGAAGTTTGGCACCATCCGATGCACAATCCATACATATACCACCATACTGAGACCCCATAAGCTGCCCATCAACCAGATGGGAAAGTCGCCCCGTCCCGGTGGCGTTTGCAATGAGCCTCGCGCACCAGCCTCTTGTTGTTTTTTTCTTCTGAGGCTCAACATGATTGGGATGGACGCTGCCAACCCAACGGCGGCAAAGCTAAAGGATTTGCCCATATTGAAACTCAACCAGAAATCGAGGTCATTAAACAGCTTGACCCCACGCATATCCAATCCCGGCCGCCATTGATGTAGAATCTCCAATGGATAAAGGATTCGTGGGTTCAGGATAAACTGGGTGAACATCGCTGCAACGAACTCGCTTATAATGAGTGGAAACGGCAGCACAAATCCCTGTAGCATCAGTCCAAAATCTGTCCATAGGGCAAACATCCCCGATGGCGCAAAGCTTTCGATGCTGGGAGTGAAGTCTATAAATGGGATTTTCAGGATCTGTATCGGTGTTGACATCATCACGCCTGTGAGCGCAGGAATACCGATATAGAAAAACCCCCAGAACAGGCCCGCCATGGATCCAATCGAAAAGACACGCCAACGCCATGTTTCGCCCTGTCCGGTGGTTTCGGCTAATGCGGTCGCGCCCTGTGCCTGAATCGGTGCCAACGGGTAGGGGAGTCGCTCCAAATCTGCTGTCAGACGGAACAGAAAATAGCTCGCGGTAATATAGCGAACCTCTGCCAGTAACTTCATGACTAAAAAGATCGCAAGGGGCCAGAACCAATCCATGTGCAACAGCGAACGCTCTGCAATCGCCACTGCGTCTTTTGCGGGTGCGACCCAATAGGGGACTTTGTCCGCGATTTCATACGACTCTGCCTGCGGCGTGTTGATAAAGTAGGCATACCAGACAAATGGATAGGCACGATATTGGATCCCAGAGCCGACCGCCATGCCGGTTAACCCCAGCAAAATGTAAAGTTCTTGTCTCCTTGCGGTTGTGAAAGACCGGCGTGCCAATTCTGTAAATAGAATAACCGCCACCCACGGCGCGGCGCCCGCGCCCGACTGACCTGCAACCAGTGTCAGATAGATTGAACCCGGCATCATCAACAGTCCGATGAAGATCGCACCGAGAAAGACTTTCAGGGTTAAGCCGGACTCAAAGGTTCTTAAACCGCCTTCAACATCGTAACGTTGTGCCCAAGCTTGCCACTCTTCTGCTTGTGACACCCTTTCTCTTGCCAAATTTATGCTCCTTTCAGGACACAGCTCGTAAAACGTAAAACGTAAAACGTGAAGGGAATGAGTAAATACAGGTTTTTAATGAAACACAATTGTAAGATGTGTTCATGAGTTCATTGGTACATTGCTTGGTTTTCGGTTTCTTAAAATCTTACAGAACCGCGAATCCACGATAACGAAATAGGGAGATTCAAAGCAATCTTTTCTTACGTTTCACGCATCACGTTTCACGAGCCCGTTATTTTTTTTCTCGAAAAAGCTCTTCCCAAACGTGGGCAATCATAA
The DNA here is from genome assembly GCA_021295755.1 of Candidatus Poribacteria bacterium. Taxonomy (NCBI): domain Bacteria; phylum Candidatus Poribacteria; species Candidatus Poribacteria bacterium. The sequence goes on along the minus strand of JAGWBT010000018.1, from coordinate 9,002 downwards.
TTCCAACCATAAGAATTAGGGCAGCGAGTAGTTGTGCCTGCCATCTACCTTGCATGGCGAAAATCGAAAATACCCAAAAGATTGCACCGATAAAAATTAAGACATACGCTAGTTTTTCCATTGATTCTGTTTTCTCCTTTTAATCTGCTGGTGCCGGTTGAGCGACCAGACCGCTCGCGTCCGGAGCGTCTTCCATCTCGTTCTCTTGGCGTCCACGTTCATGGAACTCACCGCGGATATCAGCACTGAATGTCCGCCAGATCAGTAACTGTTTGCGGACGAGGTTCAAGAAACGGCGGTTGACACGCTTCCATGACGCGATCTCCCCGCTCTCGCGGTGGACATCGAGGTGAATCTTATACAATTCTTCCTCTTCACCACCAACCGGTGAGGTGACAAGCCGAATAGATTGACTGACCCCGAGATCGTAGGGCGCGAGCCACACCATCATACTGATGTTGTAGGCTTCTCCCTCTTCGTCTTGCCCTTCGACGGCCACAGGCGTTCGACCGAAGGCGACCTGATCCGTGTAGAAGTCGCTCGCAGATTCGTCGGCGTGCGCCTCAAAGTAATCGCGCATAAAGATGTTCAAGCCGAGCGATTCTTCTGCCAACACTGTGAAGGGGAGATCGAAGTGCCACTCGTCGCCTTCAGGCTCCGGCAGCTGCCATTTCCGTTCAATGTCAGGCACCGCCATGCGACTGGCTTTAATTGCCGGGTACAGTGTACTTCCAATCACGACAATCATGACAATAATGGTTGCTACCACCGTTGACATTGACGAGTAGTTGAGCGTCAATCCAGCGAGTAAGCCGAAATTGACGAGGATCGTTGCAACAGCCTGACCAAGCAGGTAACCGAGCACCGCACCGACAATCGCATACACACACGCTTCTGCGAGGAATAGGAAGGCGATATGCACAGGGGCAAGCCCGACAGAACTGTAGATGCTGATTTCACGTACCCGTTCGTAGACCGCACCGAGCATCGTGTTCAGAACAATTAATGACGCAATGAGGATCGGTATGAACAGATTACCCATACCAGAGAAAGAGGTCATTCCAATTGAGCTGTAGAGATAGGTGTCCCGATCTTTTCCAACGAAGAAGTCAAGGGCGATTCGATTCATCAGAGGTGCCATGATCAGGTCGAGCTTATCGGCGGCACTGAAAATTTCTGGATCGCCGGGCTGTGTTTCCATGTTGACAGCGACCGAGCGTAGCGTTCCACCCTGATTCATCACCACATCATACGGCAGGATAGCCACAGCGTCGGGAGGTAGATGGATATATTTCTCCAGCTCACCTTCCATGGCTTGGTTCTGGCCCTGTGCGCCGCCGCCTCGTGCCTCCTGTTGCTGCATCAGTTGGTAGTCAACGGGTGTCAGTTCCTCACCATCGTTATCCTGTAGGTCTTTGAAGCCGATACCGAGGACACCCGTAACGGTGAAATCTGCACCGTATACGGAGACGGTCGCTTTGCCCATATCTGCTTCGGTGATGCCGAGCAGATCCGCCATGCCTTTAGGCAGGACACAAGCGTAGGGCCATTGTGTGGGCCACTCCGCTTCATCGTCGGGGTGATACCATCGACCGTACTGGAGGTAGCGATCAATGCCTGTGACACCGGGTTCGTCTTGACTCATCCCTACCAACATGGTGGCGGAGTAGGTCTTTGGCTGACCGGTGGTGGTATTGACAGGCGGTACGGGATCTTGCGGGTTGGCGGTGCGCTCTAGCTGCACAAACGACTGATCTCCGGTTCCCGCAGACTGATACCACGCACGTGGGGCGACGATGTTGTGCACTCGCAATATGGATTCTTCACCTTGTTCCATCAATGTTCCCTGCTGACGTAATTGGGCTATGGTTGCTTCAATTTCTACGTCAATCTGCTCTCCAGATTTACCTTTTTGCCCTAATCGTTTCTTCAGCAGTAGCCGTAAATCGCTCTCAGAGATTTGCGTTTTCCGCAAATCATTTGTGAGTGAATTGACAACGGGTTCTTCGAGCGGATTCCAATACTGATCTCGGATAAGCATCCCGGTGTACCGCGGCGTCACTGAAGGTAGGTTGGTGCTGTTAGGGTGCATAAAGGTACGCACCGATGTGAAGGAGATGACCGTAAAGGTGAGAATGACTAGTGTGCTGCAGGTGAGGATGGTGCGCCCTTTCCGCTTACGCATGTTGGAAATACCCAAGCTGAAAGCGGCAGCAGAAGCAGACAAACGTCCCACGTCTGCCTTATAGACGTTTGATCCCTCCTGCTTAATTTTTTCCACCTGTTCTTCAAACTTCCGGACAATAATACTGATCACGATTGCCGTTAATGCGAGGACGACGAACGCAATCAGGATGATAACCGGCGTCGTGGTAATCTGAAATGCGGGGTGCACCTGCGCCAAGAAGAAAAATACAACGAGGAAGATCGCAGCTGTCCCGGCAATCTGTTTCTGTACGGTTGGGAAGGCGAATATCAACCGTTCCATGAAGTAGGCGAACGGGATCAGCAGCGCGAGATAGAACATCACGCCGTTGACCACGTCATTACCCGTTTTCTTCACGTCGGGATAGGCGCGGGATTCGTATCCCCAAGCGGCACGCGCGAGTTTGAGTGCCTGCTGATAGTCTTTTTGGGTGAGTGCAGCCTCCGCCTGATTTAGATGTTCGTTGGCGAATTGGTGGAGCTGATCGAGCCGATCGCTGCTGATGCCGAACCGTTTGTACAGACTTGCCCGGTTCTCATCGAGCCACCACATATCGCGGACAACAACGTATGGGGTTACGCGAATGCTACCGTTCTCGCGGACAACGAATCCTTCCCCGGTGTAGAGCGTCGGGTTCTTCGTTCCACTCTTGCTTGCCTTAATCAACAGCAGGCGTTTGCCGATTTGTCCATACGCCATACCAATCTTGATACGGCTGTTGGGTTCCGAATAGACGAGCGCGATTGGCTCAGTTGCCGAGACACCTTCCTGCTGCCACGGCTTCGACACGCCATACTTTTCCGGTGGGCTATCGCTTGCGGCATCAAAAACTTCCAGTTCACGAAGGGTTCGTAAGTATCGCTGATCCACAAGATCGAAGATAGTGGTGGACACACAGGGGAAAACCACAATCCGGCACCCACGACGGTGGGTGTTAATCGGTATCAGGTTCGGCAAGAGCTTCGCACCAAAGTTGCCGAGATCTGGTGCGTAGACAATATCTCCAGAATCCGGGTGGAGGATGTAGGCTTCTACCTCTTGTGTTCCTTTGAGGCGGATGGTGGCACGTCCCTCCATCGCGAGACCTGCGACCTCAAAGTTTCCTTTGTTGTCTCCCATTGCGATGAGATCGCCTCGCACGCCCATCATCGTCTTGTGCTGACTCCGCAAAGCGAGGACAGGATATTCCACCGGCTTATTTGGCAGTGCACTTTCGCGGGCATCATACTCGACCACATCACCAAACAGGTTACAGTAGAAGTTCCCGACCCGTGCGGCGGTGGGCATCTTCGGATCGCGCATCGCTTGGATAAGAACAGCGGCAAGGGTTTTCGCCTGTTTATGCAAGGCACCATTTTGACTCAGATCCATTCGGTCGATTGTATCGAGCGGGGTATCGGTCAGAACACGCGCATCGTCGATGGTGGCAAAAGCGATTCCGGTAAAGCCGGTCAGGGTTGCCACTTCGCTATCAAAGGCTATCTTTCCGGGGATATAGGTCTTCCAGATCTTACCGCCGCTGGCGGAGATCGCGTTGACGAAATTGGTCTCGCCGCCGAACCCGGCGATATCAATGAGTGCCTTAATGTCATCGACCTCTTCTTGGGTGAATTCGGAGGGGTCTTCGTAGCGCAGCGCAAGCATCGCATCCAGTCGATTGAGCAGACGCACCTTATTCTTCCGTTGCTTCCGCGCCTCACGGATATCGTTTCGGATGAATCGTTCGACCTCCTTACGGATATAGTCCATATCCTTGAGCATGTCCTCGGAAGGTTCGCCCTGATTTTTCATCTGTTCAAACTGCATCTTCATCAGTCGAGAAACGCCGGAGAGACCGACCAATGTTGCGTAATGTTCGGTGACTAAACTTTCAAGGCTCTTGCCTTCAATGGCTTTTTTCGGATCGATGCCAGCTGCAACGGTCCACTGGGTATTCATGACGGCTTGGCGGATCTGGTCGTCAGTGAAGGTCCATAGTTTCTGGATACGCTCACCGAAATCGGCTTGCTCCGCGTATTCGGCCAGCTTATTTCCGATGGAAGCGAACTCACGGCGGAGGACAAATTCGGGTTGTTGGTCGTAGAACCATCCTTTGTTGAATACGCCGAATTGGTCGTTCTGGCTGGAGAGGTCAATGGAGATAAACAGCGAGGTGTAGTAACGATTGAAGATGTCTTGCAGTGCGATCGCTTGCTCGATAGAACGTATCTTCCGCGTGTATTCCGATTCGCTGATGCGTGCAATCTTCTCCACCCGTTTCTGTAGATTGCGGAATCGAGCGTTACGCATCGTGAGCAGGTTGTCGCGGAGGAGGATCTTGGTCTCCTCGTCTGGGTCCCGATCGAGGCGATCAAGGATGTTCAGCAGGTTCTGGAGTTCGACAATATCGTTCTTGGCGCGCCGCTTCACCGTCTCTAGTAGGTGTTGTTCTTCCAGCTCACCGAAAATCTGCTCTCGGACGGTCATCGCTCGGTCTGCTGCGTCTTCAGGGAGATAGTGGCGGAGGACGAGTGCCTCTTCGGCGAGGTAGGGACGGTTCAGCGAGGCGTGGCGTTCGAGGAGGGATTCAATCCGAAAGCGCTCAAGACGGGCATTACGCATCGCGGTTTCGAGGATACTCTGTTTGTCTCTGGTTAGGTCATCAACCAAAATTTGGTCGAGTTCTCGTGAAGTTACCGTTCCCGTTGTCGGGTCCATCATCTCCAACTTCTGGTGGAGTTGGGTCTGGACAATCTCAAACTGTTTGAGGGTCGCTGCGTTAAGGAAGAGTTTTAGCTCATCAGCAAAGCCGTCGGGATTGTGATCCGGCCTAGCACTTAGCTGGGTGATAGCGCTTTTGATGCTATCCTCCGCATCACTGGTTGTGGGAATGTTTGCGAGCGTTCGTTCAAGGAGTTGCCGTTCTTCTTCGATGTATGCTTCCAGAGATTTTTCAGCGCGGCTGACAACCCGACGGGCTGATTTGATTCGTTCCAAACCCTTAAAGTCGAGATGACGGTCTAGCAACTTGTCTTGGGCATACTGAAGCGTGAATTTCCGCGGGTCTTCAAATTCCCAGTCCTGCAAAGCTGCCGAGAGTTGCTGCACATCTGCCTCCAAATGCGAGGGTAGATCGCTTGGCACGGGCAAATAATAACTTGCGTCCTCCCGTTCCTTCGGGATGAGATAGCTGCTGTCTGGCGTTTGAACATATTTCCCGCCAACCTTATTTGCTGCCAAATCCGCTTCCAGTTTGCTGATTGCCCACACATCCAACCGAGCCATCGGTAAGGCAATCTGTTCAATCAGTTCGCGCTGGGTTTCACGGCATTCATCCAATGCTTGGGTACGCAGTTTTAGGGTACGGTTAAGCATCGAACGAAGGAATTGAGTGGTCTGCAGCGCATCTTTCTTGAACTTTGCAAGGTTGACCTCCAGCCGTGACTTCTCCTCTTCGGTAAATCCCTGCTTCTCCCGTTTTTTAGTTGTTTCGAGTTTCTTTTTCTCTTTCTCTTTCGCTTCACGCTGGGCGTTACGCAACGAGTCAATTTTTCCCTTTGTTGTTTCCAGATCGGAGAGGGTTGTTGCTAGGGAGACGACATCTGCTTTGAGGGTGTGGACATCGTGGAAGAAGTTCGGGGGCAGATCTACCAGCACATTCCGGTCGATCGACAAGAGCAGCTTGCGTCCGAGTTCTTCAAACTCAAAGAGGTCGGTGCTCAAACCGCGCCGCAGCCCGCGCATTGTCGGTGTGCCTGGGGAATCCGCTTCTCGCCCGACGATGTCTTGCCCAATCCCTTCCATGAATGCTCGCATACCACCTAGCCCTTGGAAGTGGGCATCTGTAGCGACAAACAGAAGGGAACGCCCCGGCCGGAATTCTTCTTGGCTAAAGATACGAGCAAGTTCCAATAGCGCGGCAATGCCGCCGGTGGGATCTGCGCCGGGTGCCATGGCGGGGACGACCGACATGGAGTCGTAATAGCCGGTGATAACGACCAATTCGTCCTTCAGGGTTGGGTCGCCACCTTCGAGGAAGCCGCGAATGTTCTGCCCAATACGCTGTTCCCACGTAATGGTACTGGTGAGACGTGCATAAAGTTTTTGGGCAGGTAAGTCCATTTGCTCGTCCCCTTCGCCAAGCATAGCTAGGAGTTCATTGGCATCCTCCTTAGCAATCCAGAAACGGGGGATGTTGGCGGGGACCGTCAGGAATTTGTTTTCAGCTTCCCCACGGATCGTGGTCTCTGGCTCGATGAAGAGGACAGCTTTTGCGCCAAGCATGGCGGCGTTGATCCATTTAGTGCTGGAATTGAAGTCAACGAGTGTAACGCTGCCTTGGGGAATAAAAATGCTGGATTCATAGGCAGCGACAAACTCGCCATCTTCGTCAATTTGCCCATTGTTGTTGTTATCGATACCATCAGTTGCGTCGCCGGGGCGTTCGTCAACGAAGTCGTCACCGTCGTTGTCGATGCCGTCGGTATCCCATTGCAGGATCTCAGTCAGCGGGGGAATCTCGCCATATTCGTCAATCTGTCCGTCTTCGTTGTTGTCAATGCCATCTTGCGTCTTTTGGAGGTGACCGTTAAGAACATCGTCAGTGATGCTGCCGACGCCGATACGGAAACGGTGGGCGAGGTCTTCCAGCGTGTCGCCTTGTTGAACTTTGTGCCAGAAACCGCCAATATCTTTGCCGTTGAAGGAGGCGAGTTCACCAGATCCGCCGTAAAAGAGGGGTGCGGTCAGCCCGCCGGTAGGAATAAAGAGCGAGTTGCCTTCTACCAGCACTAATTCGCCCGGTTCGTCGATTTCACCATCATCATCGTTGTCGCTGCCATCGGTTGCTTGGTCTCGGAGGTATTGGTTATGGGGGTCAGCCAAGATCGCTAGCGGATCAACTTGATAGGATTTAGCAATTCCGTCAAAGGTCTCGCCTTGAACAACTACGTGAGAGACACCGTTGGGGAGGAAAGAGGTACGAACAAGGTTGGGCCAGATGGACCAGATTCGGTAAGTCTTAATAAGCGTTTGGTCTTCGGAGAGAATTTCTACCTTTCCATCACCGTGATCTATCGGAACAGAGACAGGAAACTCGCGGCTCTCGACGTTTTGTAAGCCGATTTCGACAAATTGATCAAAGATGTATTTGCTGCCTGATGCGGCTTCGTCGTAGCCAGTGACACGGGTGGGCAGATTGGAGAGTCGAGCGATGTCTTTTCGCATTCGACCGATATCGATTTTGTCAACGATCTTGACCGCAGCTTCCGAGAGTCCGACAGATAGCTGCTCCTCCACCGCAGCATCCGCGTACGGAGCGAGCAGCGCAAGGATGCAAAGCCATAAACTGATGTGATAATATCTCTTGATGATCATGGTGATTCCTCCGATTTTTTTGATAGGCTGACCGGCGCATAATATGTTATCGTGTTTAGATCTGTCAGATTCTATCATAGTCACAAAGTCTTGTCAAGATGCAAAAACGGATCTAATTCACAAAAGTGAGGTTTCTGGACGGTATGTTTCTATTGAAATTTATATTCGCTTTTGGTATATTGACCCATCGGTGAGACGTGATGCGCGAATCGTTTTGACATAAATTTTCGTTAATTTTATTTTAGACCTTGCATTGAAACGGCGTAATATGTTAAAATGGGAATCACAATCGTTAGAAGGTGTGATAAACACGCTTTTCTGCGATCGTAATACCGTTTATAACCTAACCCAATCAGGAGGTATGTGATTATGTCTGTTTCAGTACGTATTAAGAAACGTCGTGATAAACTCGGAATGACACAAACACAACTCGCAAAAGCGGCCCAACTGACGCCCGCGGCGATTTCACAATTTGAGTCCGGTGCCCGTAAACCTGCATTCGACACACTGTCGAGCCTCGCCGATGCGTTAAAAGTTACCACGGACTACCTTCTCGGCAAAAAGGAGCATAGCTACGACGATCTTTTGGCGGATCCGAAAGTCAGTGTTATGTTTAGAGGCATCATGGAGCTTTCCGAGGAAGATAAAGAAACGTTGATCGAGTTCTACCAATTTCTTAAAGACAAAAATGGTAAAAGCACAAAGTAGCACAATGATGAAGGATCTGGCTTGAATATGCATCAGAGACCTTCCCGAAAAGATCAGACTGCAGAGCAGGCGTCCTCCAAACCCACTCTGGATCCCGCCGAGGGTGCGCGACAGTTGTTGCGTGAACTCAATGTTCAGGACCTCCCGATTCAACCGCGAGATATTGCAGAACAGTTGCAAATCGTCGTTTGGGAACGGGAAATGGAGAGCCAATACGATGGTTGCTTGATGCGGGTCGGCGATACTTGGGGTATCCTGCTCAACAATCTGATTCAATCACAGTCTCGAAAGAATTTTACAATCGCTCACGAATTGGGGCATTACTACTTGGAGAGTGAGGAAAACGAGAGACAAATTTCCGCTACGGGTGAGAAGGACCGCGTGGCGGAATTTGTCTCTCAACACCGCTGTCAGCGCGAGGATCTGCGTGGATTTGACTCGCACCGAGTAGAGGAGCAACGTGCCAATCAGTTCGCAGTTGAATTGCTGATGCCCGCCCCCATTTTTCGAGTAGACGCTGCCGATCTGCCTAAAATCGGGTTGACGGCGATTGATACCCTCACTGCCAGATATTCTACCTCTTTGACCAGCACGGCTATTCGCTACACTCGCTTGAGTCCGCATGTTTGTGCGATTGTGCTGTCTGAGCAGGGGCAGATTAAATATTTTGCGTATTCAGAGCGGTTTCGTCAGAACAGCGATTGCTATCTTGACACAAACAAACCCCTCCATC